>NZ_SFBO01000131.1:0-7990 GCF_007095705.1 Microcystis sp. Msp_OC_L_20101000_S702 | reverse complement strand
TCTCGCTCGCGCCACCACCATTCTAAACACTGAATTAATAAAATAATTTGTTGTAGATGTAGGTTACTTTCCAAGGGTGGTTCATCACTCCAAAATTCGCCTTCTGGGAAGATTATCTCGGGGTTTACATGAGACTCCACTAGGGGTAAGCTTTGAGCGATAGTCATGGTTTGTCCAACAGAGATAAGTAGGGAGGCACAATTATTTGTAGGATGGGTTAGCGGTAGCGTAACCCATGCAGGCGTTGGGTTTCATGCTTCAACCCAACCTACGTTCATCTTATATTTAATTCCACCCACCCACTTAGGTTGATATTTAATTATAAATTACAGCCTTCTCTCATCAAGATAAAGTACAAGTGTATTGGATATTATCCCTAGACTACCCCGAAAACCAGAGACTTTTGACCTCACTTAACCCGCACCGCTGCCCAATAAAAATAAACTTAACAGGGTGCCACCATTCCAGAGACTATGAACCAACATCGAGGATAATAAATTTTTCGAGCGGGTGTAAACAAAGCCAAGAACACAACCTAGGACGGTTAAAGGCAGCACTTCTGACAAATTTTGGTGAGCAAGGGCGAAAATCAAACTACTAAGAGCAATCGCACCCCAAACAGGCAGATAACGAGTCAAAGAAGCTAGTAAAAAACCGCGAAAGACAATTTCCTCGAAAAAAGGAGCGGCAAGGGAAGCGGTAAAGCCAAAACAGATTAAAGCGAAGGTATTCTGGGATTCTAGGGCTAAAGTCAGCAGCGGGTTACTGCCTCCTTGTCCTTGCCAAATTAGTTGATTGAGCAAAGAAACGATAATAACCAGGGGTAAAGCGACAAAATAGCCGGCTAACCCCCAGAGAAGCCAAGGACTAAAGAGTTTAAAACGAAACCAATCGGGAGGTAAAGGGCGAAAAGGCTTGATCGCTAGGTATAAAACCGATAAACTGCTCAATGTTAAGGCTAAATAACTAACTACAACGTATATTGCTTTAGCTTCTAGGTTAAATTGTTCGGGATTGAGACTCAAGAAACTCGATAAAATCCCGAAAATTACCGGTAAAACAATTTGTCCGACGAAAAAGAAACCGATAATTATTCCCCACCAGAGGGTTTCTCCTCCCCACTTAGTTTGCCAAGCGAGACTATCATCTAGAAAGAGCAGCGCTCGCCGTTTGCGGAGCAGCCACTGCACTAATAAAAATATCAACAGCACAAAACCGATTAAACCGCCGATAAGAGGCAACAAAGCCACTAAAATTAGTTTAATTAACGCATTAGCCGCCACTTCACTCTGTTCTTCCTCTAAAGCGAGTAAATCCTCTTGACGATTTTCGAGACTATATAATTTTTCCAGAATGATATAACGAAACCATCCTTGAAAATTGCGCTCGATTCTCGCTTCAGCATCGGCAGCAATTTGGGGGGGTTCACTGTACAATCCCTCTAACAGCAGCGCATTTTTTAAAACAGCAGGTTTATAGTTCTCAAATGCTGATTTTTCCTTGATCTCTTGCCAGATTTTCCGTGCCGAATCCAAGTCACCTTGACTAGCTTGAATGAGACTTAATTTCAGTTCTAAATCTTTTAAGGAATTGATTTCGCGCTCAAGAGATTTTTTTTGTTCGGGATTAACTGCTGATTTTTTTAGTTCGGTGATTGTTTTTTTGGCACTTTTCTGGGCTGATAAATACTGTTCCTCGGCAGTGGTATAAGGAGCTTCACCGATCAGGGAAGTTTGCATTAATTTAAGATTAGCAAATTCCTCGCTATTAGGGTCAGCATCGCTGCTGAGAGTCGTGACTTGTAGGTTGAGATTGGTTTGATATAGTTGAATATTCGATTGGATTTGGGGCTGATTAACACTAGAAATTAAAGCTGTAACCACTGGAGTTAAAGCAATAATTGTTAAGACAAAAGCGATCGCTTGTTTGAGACTTTGCCAGGGGAGTTTTTTTGAGAAATTATCAAACATGAAAATAGTTAAGTGGGAGTTAGAGGTTAGCTGATGGGGTTTTAGGGTTTTAGGGTTTTAGTTGAAATTCCCCTATTCCCTATAGGTAGGTATTAAAAATTGTCAGATACCCCCCTTATCAAGGGGGGATTAAGGGGGGAGCTATCTTCAATTTAATTATAACTACTTACCCTAATTATTAACTAATTACTTGAGAAAAAAGCTTTTCGTATTGATCCAAAGTCTTTTCAAAGGCATAATTTTCTTCCGCGTATTGTCGTCCTTTTTCTCCTAGTATAGTTGCTAAATCTGGGTTTTTGTATAGCTTTAAAATAGCTGTAGCTAATGCCTCCGGATCTTCAGGATTAATCACCAAACCACCACCACTGCGCTCGATCGCCCTAGCAGCAGTTCCAGCGGCGGGAACAGAAGCAATAATAGCACGGCCACTAGCTAATAATACCTGAATTTTGGACGGCATATTAAAGGAAATCACGTTATGTTTTTGCATCACCATACCCACATCAGCGGCGGCTAACATTTCTGGTAATTTTTCCCGGGGTTGAAAGGGTAATAAAAGCACATTACTGGCCCCCTGTTGTTGGCGATACTTTTCTAGGCGATCAAGGGCCTCTTTTTTACCAACAATTACCACTTGAATCTCAGGAATATTAACTAAGTGAACTGCGGCATCGATTAAAGTTTCCAAGGGTTGAGTTAGGGCAATATTGCCAGAATATAAAACAATAAACTTGCCCTCAAGATGATTTTCTTGGCGGAAATAATTATTGTTTTTCGGCAGAGGTTTAATAAAGCTCACATCCACCCAATTAGGAATTTCAATAATTTTCTGACTCGGCACATTTTTAGTGAGGAGATTTTTGGTAAAACCATCGGCAATAACTGAGATTTTGCTGGCAGTTTTGTAGGCAAATTTTTCGAGACTACTAAAAACCTTAATCATTTTCTGATTAGTTAATAATCCCACATGAACTGCCGCATCGGGCAGAATATCCTGTAAATTTAGAATAATCGGCGCCCCATATAATTTACTCAATAAAGCTGCGGGAACGCAAACGGGTAATCCGGGGACAGTTAAGAAAATTAGATCGGGTTTTTCACCTTTGAGAGCCTGAAAGAAACTCAAAAAAACAAAGCTCAATTCAAAGAAAATTCGATTTTTTAAACTTCTTTCGGGGCGCGCCCAAACGTAGGAACGTTGAATTTTAACACCATTTCGTTCTTCTTCCAGATAGATTTTTCCTCGGTATTCGGGATCGATTTCACTATTAGGATACCAAGGAAAGGCGGTTAAAACCCTAACTTGATGACCTCTTTTAACCAATCCCTCCGCCAATTCTGTCATTAGGGGAGCAATGCCGATCGGTTCAGGATAATAGTTATAAGAATAGAGCAAAATTCGCATAGGGATGGCAATTTGGTTAGGCGATTCAGTTTCATGATTTTATCAATAGTTACTGGTTTTTTGACAAATCAGATGCGCCTTTGTTAGGGATTACCCTAGAAAGAGGTGAGCATTCGGTCAGAGAGGCGGAAAAAAGGGGCAATTGGCTAATAAATTAATCCTCAAAACCCCCTTACCCCTGCCTCAATACTGACCCTTATTTTTCCCTTACCCGGTGGCCGATATCGCGACGATAATAGATGCCCTGAAAGTGTATCCTGTTCACCGATTGATAGGCAAGTTCGATCGCCTGATTAAAATTGGCTCCCATCGCCGTGACACCCAAAACCCGGCCGCCATCGGTAAAGATATCGCCGTGTTTTAAAACCGTGCCGGCGTGGAAAACGATCGCTCCCTCGGTTTCAGCTGCCTTAATTCCCGTGATTAACTGGCCTTTTTCGTAGTGGTCGGGATAACCGGCAGAGGCAGCCACCACACAAACGGCACTACCAGATCGCCATTGTAAAGAGGGGAAATCAGTTAATTTTTGTTGAGCGCAAGCCAGCAGCAGCGGTGCCAGGGCAGTTTCCAGTAGGGGTAAAACCGCTTGAGTTTCGGGATCGCCAAAACGACAGTTAAATTCGAGAACTTTTGGCTCTCCGGCGGGGGAAATCATTAAACCCGCGTAGAGGACTCCCCGATAGTCAATGCCGCGTTTTTGCAGGGTGGCGACGATGGGGGCGAGGATGTCTCGGTCCACCGCTTCGATAATGGCGGCGGTGGCTATGGGTGCGGGGGCATAAACTCCCATACCGCCGGTATTTTTGCCGGTATCGCCTTCACCGATGCGCTTGTGATCTTGGGCGGGTAGCAGGGAACGAAAACTGATCCCATCGGTGAGGGTGAGGATAGACACTTCTTCCCCTTCTAGGAATTCTTCCACCACGACTTTAGTAAAGCCACTGGTAAAAAGATCATCGATCGCTTCTAGGGCCATATCTACGGTTTCGGCGACAATTACCCCTTTTCCTGCGGCTAATCCGTCGGCTTTCACCACAATTGGCGCTCCTTGCTCTCGGATATAAGTTTTTGCTAATTCTGCATCGGTAAAGGTTTCGGAAGTGGCGGTGATAACTCCGGCTTCGCTCATTAATTCTTTGGCCCAGGATTTGCTCGATTCAATTAAGGCCCCGGTTTGTGTGGGGCCAAAAACCGTTATTTCTTGGGACAGAAGATAATCGGTAATGCCGAGGGAGAGGGGATATTCTGGACCGACAACCACCAGATCGACGCTATTTTCCCGGGCAAAACGACTAATTTCGGCAAAATCCTCCATTGCTAGGGGGATATTTTCACATTGAGGTAAAATTGCCGTTCCCCCATTACCTGGAATACAGAACACTTGTTCTACTTGAGGCGATTGTAGGAGTTTCCAAGCTAGAGCGTGTTCTCGACCACCACTGCCGATAACGATAATTTTCACGGATAGACGCAGCCTAAATGACGATGGTTTAATTATCCCCTAGCTCTGGGGTGCCATTGGCTAGAAGTTGAGATTACTTAACTTTTTAATCCTCGCTCCCCACCTGTTGAGCAATAACCCTAGTCCTACGGAGGTGATCAGATAACTGCTGTAAAGGAGTCAATTGTGATTAGATAGTAGATGCTCCCTTCTTAGGCTGTCCCTATTTTGGGTCATTCTACTGCATCGAGTTGGCTCTCTCGGACATGGGGTCAAAAATATTCACAATATTAGATTATGGGCGCAAGCGTTGCGTCCCTACATTGCACACGGTGCGATTGAGAGAGCCAAGAAGAATCGATTTTATCTGATCTAAGTCCCCGTTAACCCTCAATCTATCTTTCAGATTATTCGGAATTTACTCTAATTATTTTTACTGTCTATGCCCTGTCATTTATCCCTGAATCAACTAGCTCAATTATTGTCCTTACAAGATAAAGCTGACATAAGTTTTAGTCGCGATAGTTTAGTATCTGGCATTAATACCGATAGCCGCAGTATTGAGTCAGGACAAGCATTTTTAGCCTTAAAAGGTGATAATTTTAATGGTCATGATTTTATCGATATGGCTATCGCAAGAGGAGCAGCGGCCTTGATTGTTGATCAGCCAGTGTCGGTAAATCCTTCTAAAAATATTCCCGTATTCCTAGTTAAGAATACCCTAGAAACCTACCAGCAATTAGGCCACTGGTGGCGGAATCAATTTACTATACCCGTGATTGCTATTACGGGATCGGTGGGGAAAACCACCACTAAAGAATTAATCGCTTCCGTATTAGCAACCCGGGGAAAGGTACACAAAACCCTGGCTAATTATAACAATGAGATCGGAGTGCCGAAAACTCTCCTCGAACTGGATGAAACTCACGATAGTGCCGTAATCGAGATGGGAATGCGGGGACGGGGAGAAATTGCCCTGCTTGCTCAAATCGCCCAACCGACCATCGCAGTGATTACTAATGTGGGAACCGCTCACATCGGTCGTTTAGGGTCGGAATCGGCGATCGCAGAGGCCAAATGCGAGTTATTGGCCGAGTCTCCTTCTGGTAGTATAGCTGTTCTTAACTACGATCACCCTTTACTTACGGAAACAGCTAAACGGGTATGGCAGGGGGAAAAAATTACCTATGGCTTCTCTGGCGGCGATATAGTCGGGGAATTACTGGATTTAACTACTTTACGAGTCAATGGACTAGATTTTAACTTACCTTTATCTGGTCGTCATCACGCTTTAAATTTTATGGCAGCCTTGGCTGTAGCGAAAATTTTAGGCATCGATTGGACTTCTTTGCAAGAGGGAATTAAAGTTAATTTACCCAGTGGTCGGGCCAAACGTTACCAATTAGCAACCGATATCCTACTCCTCGATGAAACCTATAACGCTGGTCTAGAATCAATGTTAGCGGCCTTGGATTTACTAAAAGCTACCCCCGGTCAGCGTCATCTTGCTGTTTTAGGCACGATGAAGGAGTTAGGGTCTTTTTCGGAGCAATTACATCGCCAAGTCGGTGAGAGGGTGCAAAAACTAGGCATAGATCGCTTGTTTGTCTTGGTGGACGACCCCGAAGCTAAGTTTATTGCTGAGTCCGCTACTGGGGTCGCTTGCGAATGTTTTCAAACTCACGCAGATTTAATTAATCGTTTAAAGGAAGTGATTGATTCAGGCGATCGCATTTTATGCAAGGCTTCCCATTCCGTCGGTTTAAATCGGGTGGTGGAGGAGTTAATCAGTGATATTGGGAGTTAGGGAAGAGATGTTAGAGAATAGAGCATTTTTTAGCAAGAATAGCCGATTAAAAACAGTTTTTTCGGGTATTTTAACGCTAATTTTCTTTTTTTCGGCAGTGCAAGTCTCTTTTGCTCAAGAATCGAGACGACTGGAGACTTATCTCCCAGATCTCAGTGGTTTAGCTTGGGTGGAAGCAGATATTTTTCTAGGGGTTCACGATGCCAAAAATAAGGGCAAAAAAAGTGATCCATCTCAAGCAAGACTCAGTCTTTTACAGCTACCTACGCAGGAAAAACCGCTATTATGGCAGGTTTTAAGGGTAGATTGGCCAAATCCAGAGGGATTGAGTAACGATCTCGAAAGTATTACTCATATCCCAGAAACTGATTTATTTTTGTTGGCTGAAAGTGGCGAGAAAAAACCTTTTCAAAGACTATTTTTATTAGCATACAGCCAGCAAAAAGTCAAGATAGTTGAGCAAATAAATTGGCCGATCGCGGTGGAAAATGTAGAGGCGATCGCTGTTAGTCGGCAAGGTGATCGTTATCTATTTATCTACGCAGAACGGGCCGATAGTCAAGAGAGTACAAAGATTCGCTGGACGGATATCTCCTTCAATCCCTTAAAATTCGGGGAATTTCAGTCGGTAACTTTTCGGAGTCCTTTTGGTAGCGGTAAAAATATTCGCCCCATCTCCGATTTAGCCGTAGATAAGCAAGGTAATATCTACATAGCTTCCGCTTACGATCCAGATAGTGCGGGAGTGTTTAGAAGTGCTGTTTACCGTATCGGTCAAGTTACAGCCGATAATAGCCTAATTCTTGCCCCTAATCCCCAAAAAATTGCAGAAATCGACGGCTCGAAAGTGGAAGCGGTGACCACCAGAGAATCTCCTAGAGGTGAAGTAGAAGTCTTTATCGGTACGGATGACGAGAATTATGGCGGTTTTCTGCGACCTTTGCTCTTAAATAATTAGGGTTTGCTGTACTGAATTTAAACTGCCTATGAGAATTTTTAGTACAAATGCTCGAACTTTCTCTCCTTGCTCCCTTCTCTCCCATAATTACTCGCAGCTAGAAATCCGCTAGACCGCAGCATAATTTGTGCTTTTTGTCAAAAAAACTTTTTTTTTGCAATAAAACTACACAAAAAAAAGATCATCGTTATGGGTGAAATTGACTCATTTACCTGTCTTAATTAGGATCACCTTCTAGGTGTGGCAAGGGTTTCAACCGTTGCTGCCCAAAAAAGCACAGAAAAACCCATTAAGTAGTCATGCAAAATTAATTACCCAAATAAAAAATTAAGAAGTATAATACATAAAAAAACGAAGCAGCAGGAAAATACAATGAGATTGATTAGAGACCTAAACCCCGAGAGCCAGA
>NZ_SFBO01000130.1:0-6267 GCF_007095705.1 Microcystis sp. Msp_OC_L_20101000_S702 | reverse complement strand
GATATTGCCTGAGATAATTTCGGGTTTTTGACCATATTCTTGACGGCTAAATTCTCAACCACAATCGTTTGGTTTTCACGAACTAATTGAGTGGTTAGCTTGTGTAAATGGTCTTTTCTGCTATCGGTGATTTGAGCGTGAATCCTTGCTACTTTGATTCTCGCTTTTTCCCGATTTTTTGAGTCTTTCTGTTTTCTAGAAAGATTTTTTTGTGCTTTTCGCAACCTCTGATAATGTTTCTTAAAATGCTTAGGATTAGATACTTTGTCACCATCGCTGGTAATCACGAGGCTACTAATTCCTAAGTCAATTCCGATGGCTTTATCTGTTACTGGTAAAGGCTTAATCGTTGGGTCATCAAATCTTATTGAGATATGCCAACGTCCAGAAGGATGTAATCTGACTGTTACTGTGCTTGGTTCACAGCTTTCTGGGATTTGTCTTGACCATCGAATAGGTAAGGGTTCTGTGCATTTAGCTAAATAGATTTGTTTGTCTTTAAATTTAAAGGCTGATTTGGTAAATTCGGCACTTCCTCCCTGATGTTTTTTCTTAAAGTTAGGATACTTAGTACGACCAGCAAAAAAGTTAGTGAAAGCTGTTTGTAAATGTCTTAACCCTTGTTGTAAAGGTACACAGCTAACTTCGTTTAAAAACTCTAATTCTTCTTGTTTTTTCCAATCGGTTAGCATTGAAGA
Organism: Microcystis sp. Msp_OC_L_20101000_S702; assembly: GCF_007095705.1. NCBI lineage: Bacteria > Bacillati > Cyanobacteriota > Cyanophyceae > Chroococcales > Microcystaceae > Microcystis > Microcystis sp. Msp_OC_L_20101000_S702. The sequence continues at coordinate 5,569 of NZ_SFBO01000130.1, read as the reverse complement.
AGTTTCAGCATATCCTACTCTTTCTTGTCTTTCATACCATGCTTGTGTTCGTTCGTGGAGAGCTTTATTGTAAACTAATCTTACACAGCCCAATGTGCGCCGCAATAGCGACTCTTGTGTTGGTGTGGGGTAAAATCGAAACGAATAGGCTTTTTCCATGCCTCACATTCTAGAATATATCGTCTAAATGCGCTAGTATTTAACGGTAAAGCCGCCGTAAAACGGCGGGGTTTCAGACCCAAATTTTCGATGATTCCACCAATGCTCAACAAGTTTTTGCCAGTTGGTTTATTCAGAACCGGGGCCATAGCCTTATCAGGGTTTAGTCTGACAGGGTTCTTATGGGTAATTCCCTCCGAGAGCCTCAAGGCCCAGGGTCCTTTGTCCATTCCCCAGACTCAACCCGGATCTGGGTTAGAATTTTTGCCCCCCGAACCACCTAATCCCACCTTTCCTGAAAACACGATTCCCCCCGCTGGCTACAGTCCACCGGTTTACTCTCCCAATAATCCCCAATCCCGACAAATTCAGACCTATCGACTCGATATAGGCGATCAAATTACTGTCTCGGTTCCTGATTTTCCCGAATTTAATTCCGCAAGTCCGGTGGATCCCGATGGGAATTTTCTAGTGCCGATTTTAGGCCGCATTCCGGTACTCGGCTTGACTTTAGACGAAGTGCAAACTAAAATCCGCCTCGAATTGGGGCGAAAATACTTGCGGGAGGAACCAGAAGTCATTGCTGTTCTAACCACTGCCCGTCCCGTCCAGTTGACCATTCTGGGAGAGGTACAGCGACCGGGGTTTTATAGTATTGATCCTAATACTTCCCTAGCACAGGTAATTTTGGCGGCGGGGGGTGGCACTCCCAGAGCCGATCTGCGTTCGATCCTTGTCCGTCGGGTTTTAGTCGATGGTACAGTGTTAGAGGAGAAACTTGACCTTTATACTCCCTTGATTAAGGGGGAACGCTTACCAGATCTGCGTCTGCAAGGAGGTGATGCCGTGGTTGTTTCCAAGTTAGAAGTGGGCCAAGAAACGGGATATAATCGCACATTGGTGGCTAGAACCACCCTCGCCCAGCAGAATATCACCGTCAGGGTTTTAGCTCCCTCAATTCCTTCGGGAATTTCCCTGAGAAATGTTTCGATTCCTAATGGCAGTACCTTCCTCGATGTGGTGGCTAGTTTACCGGTTTCTGATCGCCTGCGGATTAATGTCAATGAAGTGTCCCTGCTACGTTTTGACAGTGCCAAAGGGGGAATTGTTAGTCAAACTTTGAGTCCGATAGCGGCAGTTAGGGGAGATATCTCCCAAAATATTCCCTTAGAAGATCAAGACGTAATTATCGTCACCCGCACCCTATTAGGGGAAATTTTCGCCGCTTTTAATATCATTACCCAACCCATTCGGGATATTTCCAGTTTTACCAATACAATTCTCGACTTTGGCAATCAATTCAATAACTTCAATAATTGAGGTGCAACTTGCTCCCTTCACTCCTTAACACAACTTCATAAGCTAGGATTTCAAGGACGAGAATAACTCTTGACCGCTAAAATGTAAAAAATCTGGGAATATATTAAAAAGCTATGGCTCTACCAATTGTTAAACGATTTCTCATCTCGCTAGATCAGAACAAATTTGTGGGAATATTCGTCTTCCTCGTCTGTTTAGGTGGTTCTGCGATCTTTGCTCTCCTCCCCGATCCGGAGAAACCCCCCACATTTTATCGGGCGGTGGGACAACTAGCCTATCGGGTACCGCCGCCAGCTTTTACCAGTACGGGAACCCAACTGCAAGAACAAGGACGGGCTATCGATCGCGATTTACTGCTATCTCCCCGGGTATTGATCAATACAGCCAAAAAATTGCAATTTAATCAAGAACAGCTCGTTAAAATTCGCGATCAAGATTTAAAAATCACCTTCCCGGGTGAAGCGGAGGGAAAAAATAATAGCGATCAACCCCAAGAGATACTTTTAGAGTTAACGGCCGACTCCCGGGCCAAGGCGGAGTTAATTCTCGAAACCTTGATGAAGGAAATGGTGGAATACAGCCGCTGGATTAATACTTCCCAGTTACGCGCCCGCATAGAAGCTCTCGGTGTCCGGCTTAACGAAGTCCAAAAAGATTTAACCAGAGCCGAAGAAAAATTTTATCGCTACATTAGTAGCCAGGGTTCAGATTTACTGGCCATTCAAGATGGGAGTTTATTCGCCGCTATCACCAGTAGTCAACAGCAACAGCGAGAAATTCGTCTAGGACTGCAAGGCATTCAAGGACAAATTGATAGTCTGAGTAAACAACTCGATTTAACCCCCGATCAGGCCTACACCTCCTCAGCCCTTAGTGCCGACCCGATTATTGCCAGTATCCGAGCGCAGATCTTGGACACAGAGGCCCAATTGGAGCGACTAGAGAAGGATTTACGTCCCGAACATCCCGCCGTAGTTAAATTACGCAAGCAACAGGAAGTTAACGAATCTCTCTTACAAAAAAGAGCCGCCGAGGTGATCGGAAAAGATGGTGTCCTGACCTCTCTTCCCAGCAATCGCATCCGTCAGCAAAGTAATCTCGATGCCGCCCGTCAACAACTAGCGGGTCAATTAGTCGCCCTGCAAACTCAGCGCGAGGGTTTGATGAAACAATTAGAATCCTTAGTGACTCAGGAACAGCAATTACGCTCCCAATACGAGAAATTCCCCGATAAACAGCTACAGCAAGCTCGTTTAACCCAAGCCGTCGCCTTTCAAAGGGGTATCTACGAGAATATTCTCAATGCGCTGGTGGATGCTCAGGCCGCAGAAGCGGAAACCGTGGGTAGTCTCACCGTCGCCCAACCGCCGGTCGCTGAACCGATCGAACAGGTGTTTAACCGCAAGAATCGTCTCTTGATTCTCTTGGCGGGTGCTGGTTTGGGAACTTTAGCCGGATTGGGTGTGATCCTGCTGTTAGCAGTGATCGATGATCGCCTGCACAGTCCCCAAGAATTGCGGGAAGCTTTGGTTAGTCAGGATATACTACTCTTGGGACAATTGCCCATTGTCCGGAATTTAGAGGGCGAGGAAATCGATCCGATTCTCGCCGATGCTAATGCCAATTATCTCCCCTACTACGAACGTTTACGCAGTACCCTGCGACTTGTTGGCGGCAGCGAAAAGGTGAAAGTGGTTGTTGTCACCAGTATTACTGGCGGAGAGGGGAAAACCGCCACTGCCTATAATCTGGCCATCGCCGCGGCTTTAGCGGGCCGACGGACTCTGTTAGTCGAAGGAGATCTGAGAAGTCCTTCTAAGTCCGAAGAAATCGGAGTCACTCCCGATCCCAATTCTTTCCGAGAACCCCTACTTTACTACGGGGCAAAAAGTAAATCGATCCGGCTGGCCCCAAATATAGAAAACCTTTCCATTTTGCCTAGTCCCGGTCCGCAAAAACAAGCGGCAGCTATCATTGAATCGAGCGAATTACAATTGATTCTCAAAGATTCTAGCGGCCGTTTCGATCTGGTGATTGTCGATACTCCTTCTCTGTCTAGCTGTAATGATGCGCTGCTCTTAGAAGAACTAGCGGACGGGATTATTCTGGTAACGCGCCCGCCCATAACTCGTTCTAGTCTCTTGAGTGAAGCAACTGACCAGTTAACAGAAGCGGAAGTGAAAATTTTAGGGGCGGTGATTAACTACGTCGATATTACACCGACTCTCAACACCGCCGAACCAGGACTGCCGCCTTTGATAGTTCCCCCAACACGGGGACAAATAGAGACAGAGGAAGTGAAGGTGGAGGTATAAATCGGGTTACTTATGACAAAATCTTCGGGCTCGATCGAATTGTGGTTCTTGCCAAGAAAAAGCAAAATGACTGATACTATCTATGGTGGGAAAAGCTAGGCGAATCGCTGCCATTTGCACTTCTAAGGAGGGACGATTGTTATAGGGTTGTCCCCATAAACCGGCTAAAGCTGGGATAACAGGAGTTTGATTTCCCCTGCTTTCTACTACTCTTTTGATCTGATTAACTACACAGGTAGTATCGTTACAATTAGCGTAGGACATGGGATGCCATTCTAGGGAAGCGGGAAAACTATCCCAAGCTTGTAAACGGGAATCAAAACCTTGATTACCCACAAGACGATTCCCATCGGGAAAAAACACTGCTCCGGCGGGAATTCCCTGACGTTCCACTAGGGCAGAAAAATAACTAATATAATCAATGACACCTTGGGCAGCATGGGCAACCGCTAGGAACCAAAGTTCTAATTTGAGACGATCAAAACGGCTTTTAACTGATTGTTTCATCTCCTCTTCTAAAGGGATTCTTCCTTGCCAAAGAGGGGCAGTTTCTTGGGGATAAAGGCGATCGGCTTCGACGATATCATCAGGGGAAATTTTGCCACGAGTCAGATAGCGATCGATTAAAAATTTGCCCTTATTATTCAATCCTCGATTAATTAAAGCTTGTCGGGATGCCGGACTAAAAATCCATAAATCTTTGACATCATCAGCAACGGAATCGACTCCCGTTCCTCTGGGATAGCGAATATAATCAAATAAAACTCCATCGGGACGACGTTGTAAAATGGCTTCTAGGAGAATTAAATAATCCTGTCGCGCTTGATTGCTGTAGGGATCGACAAAAGTTTGGGATTGATCATCGACAAAAGAGGTGCTATCTTGTCCTTTACCATTGCGTGCTAATACCTCCTGTCGATAGGGTTTTAAGCTATAAGCATAGCCAAAATTGAGGCTAAATAACCAAGCATAAACCTTTAAACCGCGTTTATGTCCCTGTTCGATTGCCTGTGCTAATAAATCGACATTTCCAGCACTGGGATTTTTAATGACGCTATCCCAAACGGTGGGATTATTGTTAGGAGGTAATAGGACTTGACCATCGGCAAAAACTTCCAGATAAACTGTATTATAACCTTTGGCCACGATGCGATCGAGGATACTTTCTATCGATCCTGGACGGCTATCACAGGAGTAGAGACGTAACCAGATCGCCTGATCCTGTAACCAGTGTCGGGAACGGCAAAAGCGCAATTGTTCAGCATATTTCTGTACTAAGATGTTATATTCTTGGGGCGAGGTTTGACGGAGATTTTCTTGTTGTTGGATTTCTGATTCGGACAGTTGACAATTATCATTGACAGCGAGACTAGAGTTAATCCCTAGAGGACTAATCCAGAGGATTGTAGCGAGGAAACAAGATAGCGATCGCAGATAATTAACTTTCTTTAACATAGTTGTTCACAGCGTTTGCTATTTTTTATTGTTTTTATTTTCAGATAAATAGCCATTTTTCAGTAGAAAAGCGCTCAGAGCAGTGGGAAAGTCTGGATATTTTCCGATCACTGTATTTTCGCCATGGATATCGAGACCCCAATCGGAGTGTTTATCATAATTAGTGAGAAGAAATTGCCAAGCTTCTTCGTATTCTCCTAGTAAGTAGTCATGCAAAATTAATTACCCAAATAAAAAATTAAGAAGTATAATACATAAAAAAACGAAGCAGCAGGAAAATACAATGAGATTGATTAGAGACCTAAACCCCGAGAGCCAGA
>NZ_SFBO01000013.1:0-8138 GCF_007095705.1 Microcystis sp. Msp_OC_L_20101000_S702 | reverse complement strand
CTCGACAATTTAGCCTCGCTCTATCAGGATTGGGAACGGTACGAGGAAGCCGAGCCTCTTTTCAAACAATCCTTGCAGTTGAGGGCGCTCTATCAGGATTGGGAACGGTACGAGGAAGCCGAGCCTCTTTTCAAACAATCCTTGCAGTTGAGGGAGCAACTATTAGGGGAAGACGACCTCGATATCGCCTATAGCCTCGACAATCTAGCCTCGCTCTATCAGAACTTGGAACGTTACGAGGAAGCAACAGAATCGTTAACTCGGTTATTGAGCATCCTAGAGCGATCTTTTGGTTCGGAAGAGCCATATATCATCAGCCTTAAAGATCGGTTGAACAAAGTCAGGAAATAGAGATATCATCCTTATCTGTCAGTATTGTGCGAGTTATTACTAAGAAAAAGGCTGGAATCGTTGATCGGGAAAGAGTAGAGAGAACTTGCTCTTCTCGACCCCGATCGAGGGAAAGTTCCCGTAACTTCAGTCTGAAATCCTTGTCAGCAGAGGAGTTCAATCTCTTGTAACCTCTCTCGAAGAGTGAGCCGAAAAATCAAGGTTTGCCTCGATCGATCAAGAAACATTATTAATAATATTTATCGATCCAACGTCGAATTTTCATTAAATTATGCTTCCGATAAAAGATAATGTAAGTTATAATGTCGGTTACGCGCTTATTGGGAACGTACTTAATTAAACTTAATTCTATGAGCAAAATCTCCATTAGTAGTGCTTCCATCACTGCGCCGATGGGAATGGTTGTCGGCACTGCTAAAGTTAGTCCGGATATTCAAGAGCCATCCCTGGCAAGGTTGGCCTATCGTCGTGCTAACCGAGGCATGACCACTTTGGAGACGGTAAAACCGTCCTTGGGTACGGATAGCTTGAGACCTTCTCGGAAGAGACGGACTAAGCGTCGGAAGCGCAGTACTTGCCCTGAGCTTAGAAGAAATCGCTCGAAAAGCCAAGAAGGAGAAGTACCCTCAAACCCATTCATGCCTCAAGTCCTTAAACAGACATAAAGGTTCGGTTGATCGAGGGTGACAACATATACAATGATTGGGGTTTATCGTCAAGCAACCCTAAGCCTATGCCACGCCGTGATGACTTAAAGAAAATCCTAATCTTGGGCGCTGGCCCGATTGTCATCGGACAAGCCTGTGAATTCGACTATTCGGGAACTCAAGCCTGTAAAGCTCTGCGAGAAGAAGGTTATGAGGTAATTTTAGTCAATTCTAACCCCGCCTCGATCATGACCGATCCAGAAATGGCCGATCGCACCTATATTGAACCAATTCTGCCGGAAATTGTCGAGAAAATTATCGCTAAAGAACGCCCTGATGCGATTCTACCGACTATGGGGGGTCAAACTGCCCTGAATACCGCCGTCGCTTTGGCCAAAAGCGGCGTTTTAGAAAAATATAACGTGGAATTGATCGGGGCAAAACTTCCCGCTATTGAAAAAGCCGAAGATAGGGAACTATTCAAAAAAGCAATGGAGAAAATCGGTGTTCCCGTTTGTCCTTCGGGGATTGCCAACAATTTAGAGGAGGCAAAAGCGATCGGTCATCAGATCGGTTCCTATCCTCTCATTATCCGGCCGGCCTTCACTTTAGGCGGAACGGGGGGCGGTATTGCCTATAACCAAGAAGAATTTGAACCGATGGCCCAGTATGGGCTAGATTGTTCGCCTACATCGCAAATTCTCGTCGAAAAATCCCTAATTGGCTGGAAAGAATACGAATTAGAGGTTATGCGCGATCTAGCCGATAACGTGGTGATCATCTGTTCGATCGAAAACTTTGACCCGATGGGGGTCCATACCGGCGACTCGATTACGGTTGCGCCCGCCCAAACCCTAACCGATAAAGAATACCAACGCCTCCGGGACTATTCTAAGGCAATTATTCGGGAAATTGGCGTAGAAACCGGCGGATCGAACATCCAATTCTCCGTTAATCCCACTAACGGCGACGTAATCGTGATTGAGATGAATCCCCGGGTATCCCGTTCTTCGGCCCTGGCATCAAAAGCCACGGGATTCCCGATCGCTAAATTTGCCGCTAAACTAGCCGTAGGCTACACTTTAGACGAAATTCCCAACGATATCACCAAAAAAACCCCGGCTTCCTTTGAACCGACTATCGATTATGTCGTCACCAAAATTCCTCGCTTTGCCTTCGAGAAATTCCCCGGCTCCCAACCGATTCTAACCACCCAGATGAAATCCGTCGGGGAAGCTATGGCTATCGGTCGAACTTTCCAAGAATCCTTCCAAAAAGCTCTTCGCTCCCTAGAAACGGGACGTTTTGGCTTTGGTTGCGATAAAGTCGAAACTCTCCCCCCTCTCTCGGAAGTCCGGGCCGGTTTGCGAACACCTAACCCCGAACGAGTTTATAGTATCTATCATGCTTTTAAATTGGGCATGAATGGGGAGGAAATCCACGAACTAACCGGGATTGATCCCTGGTTCCTCGATAAATTGGCTGATTTGATGGAAACCGAGAAGTTTCTCAAACGAACTCCCCTGAAAAGTCTCAGCCAAGAGAACCTATTCGCTATTAAACAACAGGGTTTTAGTGATCGCCAAATCGCCTTCGCCACCAACACCAGCGAGGACGAAGTAAGAAGTTATCGCAAGGGTTTGGGTATTGTTCCAGTCTATAAAATGGTGGATACCTGCGCGGCAGAATTTGAAGCCCTAACACCCTACTATTATTCCACCTACGAACGGGTAGAATCGGAAGTTTTACCCTCCGATAAACGCAAAGTGATGATCCTCGGTGGTGGTCCCAATCGCATCGGCCAGGGGATAGAATTTGACTACTGTTGTTGTCATGCCGCTTTTTCCCTCAGTCAAGCCGGTTTTGAGACGATTATGGTCAACTCTAATCCGGAAACTGTCTCCACCGATTACGATACCAGCGATCGCCTTTACTTTGAACCCCTGACTAAAGAAGATGTCTTAAATATCATCGAAGCGGAACAACCAGAGGGTTTAATTATTCAATTCGGTGGGCAAACTCCCTTAAAACTGGCAGTTCCCCTGCAAAAATATTTAGAATCGCCTAATTGTCCGGTAAATACCAAAATTTGGGGAACTTCACCCGATTCGATCGATGCCGCCGAAGATCGGGAACGTTTTGAACAAATCCTCCGACAATTAGATATCCGACAACCCCTCAACGGTATTGCCCGCAATTTCCAAGAATCCCAAGCAGTGGCTCAACGCATCGGTTATCCTGTAGTAGTACGTCCGTCCTACGTTTTGGGCGGTCGGGCAATGGAAATCGTCTATTCCGATAGCGAATTGGAACGCTATATGAAGTATGCGGTACAGATAGAACCGGATCACCCGATTTTAATCGATAAATTCCTCGAAAATGCCATCGAAGTGGATGTGGATGCCCTCTCAGATGCCACGGGAACAGTCGTTATCGGGGGATTAATGGAACATATCGAACAAGCGGGCGTACATTCGGGCGATTCTGCCTGTTCTATCCCCCATACGTCCCTGAGCGCCTCGGTTTTAACCACAATTCGACAATGGACGGTGGAACTAGCGAAAGCGTTAAAAGTAATCGGTTTGATGAATATCCAGTATGCGGTACAGGGAGAGACAGTTTATATCTTAGAAGCGAATCCCCGCGCTAGTCGTACTGTTCCCTACGTTTCCAAAGCAACGGGAGTTCCTTTAGCAAAAGTTGCCTCCCTCGTCATGTCGGGCCGAACCCTGACGGAATTGGGTATCATCAGCGAAGCAATTCCCCGTCATATCGCCGTGAAAGAAGCGGTTTTACCCTTCCAGAAGTTCCCCGGTGCTGATACTCTCCTGGGACCAGAAATGCGTTCTACAGGCGAAGTAATGGGGATTGACAGCGATTTTGGCAAAGCTTTCGCTAAAGCGGAAATGGCCGCTGGCGTGATTTTAGCCACCAGTGGGACGGTTTTTGTCTCGATGAGTGATCGCGATAAAACCCCCATGGTTCCCGTGGTTAAGGATCTGCAATCCCTCGGTTTTCGCGTCGTCGCCACTTCCGGAACTCGTAAAGTTTTGTTAGAAAACGGTTGCGAAAATATCGATTTAGTGCTAAAGATTCACGAAGGCCGTCCCGACGTTGTCGATTGGATCAAAAATGACTGGATTCAGTTTATTGTCAATACTCCCAGTGGTGAAGAATCCCAAAACGATGGCCGAAAAATTCGCCGTACTGCCCTCGATTATAAGTTACCAATTATCACCACTATCGCTGGGGCAAAAGCGACGGTAGCGGCCTTAAAATCCCTGCAATCTCAACCTTTAGAGGTGAAAGCTTTACAGGATTATCTCGCCTAATTTCAGTTATCAGTTATCAGTTATCAGTTAGAAAGGGGATATAGGGATTTAGGGGTTTAGGGAAATTTCAGCCAAATGCCCCACACCCCACACCCCACACCCCACACCCCACTTCCTAATTCCCATGACCGATACTCTAAACGATTATAAAAACCTAATTAGTGAACTGATTAACCGTTATAAAAACCGCGTCGATTTCCTGACAATTCGTCTGGAAGAAGCGCGGGGGACGAATATTCTACTGCGTTCCGAACGAGTGGAAACCCTCAGCGAAGGTATTGCTATCGGTGGTCAGGTACGCGCTTGTTATAAAGGAGGTTGGGGATTTGCCAGCTTTAATCAATTATCCAGTTTACAGGAACGATTAGAAGATGCGATCGCTGCTGCCCGTTTAATTGGGGAAGAAGAAACCCTGATTGCTCCGGTAGAACCTGTAATTATCTCCTGTGAATTGCCTTTAACGGGAACGGATCCCCGTTTAGTACCATTAGCTGATAAGAAAGCCCTCTGCGATCGCTATAATAACTTACTGCGTCAACATCATCCCAGTATTGCCACCACTTCCGTCCGTTACAGCGATAGCAGTCAACATATTCTTTTAGGCACTTCTGACGGGACTTTAATCGAACAAAAATGGTCGGACTTAGAAATGCGTTTTTCGGCCACCGCTAGGGATGGGGACAGCGTACAAACGGGCCGGGAAACCACAGGATCCCGAAAAGCTTTCGAGGATCTGGTCAATTTAGAAGAACAGGTGCAAGGGTCGGCTAAACGGGCCGTACAAGCCCTAGTTTTGCCCCCTGTCAAGGGCGATACCTACACCGTCGTCATCGATCCCATTTTAACCGGTCTGTTCGTCCATGAGGCTTTTGGCCACCTTTCCGAGGCAGATATGTTATACGAAAATCCTGACCTTTTGGAAGTGATGAGTATGGGCAAACGTTTCGGACCGGATAACCTGCAAATCTTTGACGGGGCCCATCCGGAAGGTCATCGGGGCAGTTATTTTTATGACGATGAGGGAACCCCTGCGACGACGACTCAGTTAATTAAAGATGGGGTTTTGGTGGGAAGACTGCATTCGCGGGAAACGGCGGGCAAATTAGGCGAAAAACCGACCGGTAACGCCCGTTGTCTCAATTATCATTATCCGCCCATTGTCCGCATGACCAACACTTGGATTGAACGGGGAACCACTCCCGTTCCAGAGTTATTTTCGGGGATAAAAACGGGAGTTTATGCCCAAAATTGGCAGGGAGGCATGACTAACGGCGAAATGTTCACTTTTAGCGCCGGGGAAGCTTGGATGATTCGCGACGGAGAAATTGCTGAACCCGTTAAAGATGTTACTCTCTCCGGTAATGTCTTTAAAACCCTAGCCAATATTGAGGCAATTGGTGATGATTTCTACTGGGACGAGTCGGGAGGCTGCGGAAAAGGGGGTCAAAGTGGTTTACCCGTCGGCTGCGGTGGCCCCAGTCTCCGCATCCGCGATGTGGTGGTGGGGGGAGAAGCCGATATTCAGTGAACAGTCAACAGTAAACAGTAAACAGCTTCTGAGGGCAAGAGGCTCCAAGAAAGAATCTGGCAATTCTCCTACCTAAAAAGAAGGTTAGAAACTAAGTACATCAAAACCTTTAGCTTAACAAATTAGGGGGGGCATCTCAATTTTTGGGCGCACGCGGTGCGCCCCTACCATTGGCGCAATAATATTATTGTAGGGGCGAATTGCATTCGCCCTGAGAGCCGAAATCTATCTCATTTTCTCGTCACTGTCTTCAATTTCTTGCTCATCTTGATTGATTTCTTCCTTAAATCCCCGTAAAGTTTTCCCCAAAGCTGCCCCAAATTCGGGTATTTTTTTCGGTCCAAATATCAGGAGAACAACGACAGCAATAATTACTATTTCTGGCCAACCTAATCCAAACATAATCTTTAAAGTAAAAAGTAAAAAAAGAGAAAGGAGTCAGAATTCAGGAGTCGGAAACTTAACGGTGATAACTGATAACTGATAACTGATAACTGACTCTATGCTGCTACTTCTGCTCGTTTATAAGCTTCGTCGAGGACTTCTGAGAGAGTTGGATGGGTGTGGATGCGGAAAGCGAGTTCATGGACAGATTTACGTTCAGCGATCGCATTGGCCGCTTCTTGAATTAAATCCGATGCGTGGATACCGATAATATGAACACCGAGTAATTCCCCCGTATCCTGACGATAAACGACTTTAGCGATGCCTTCCGTTTCTCCTTCCGCTAAAGCTTTGGAATTTCCCTTAAAATAGGTCTTGACAGAAGCCACCTTATACCCTTCTTCCTGTCCCAAAGCTTCTGCTTGCGGTTCCGTTAAACCCACATAACTAATTTCGGGGTGGGTAAAAGCAGCGGCGGGAATACTGCGATAATCGATGGTTTTTGGGCGATTACAGATATTTTCAATGGCTATTACCCCTTGACCCGAAGCAGCGTGAGCTAACATCATTTTACCCGTAGCATCGCCCACAGCCCAGAGATGGGGAATCGGTTCACCGTCCTGAATTACCTGCATTTTGTCATTAACGGCAATAAAACCGCGTTTATCCAGTTCTACCCCGACAAATTCCAGTCCGAGATTCTTGGTCGCTGGGATTCTCCCTGTAGCGACTAAACAAGCATCTACTTCTAAAATTTCGATCGCTTCTTTGCTTTTTGCGTCCACCAGTTCAATGGCCACAGGATTCCCCGGTTTAATACTTTTTGCCAAAACTCCCACATAAGTCTCGATGTCTCTAGGTTTAATCAGAACTCTTTCCGCGATTTTCGAGATTTCTGGGTCAAATCCAGGCATGAGACTGTCTAAAGCTTCGATCATCGTCACTTCACAACCCAAAGCGGTGTATATATCCGAAAATTCCAGACCGATATAACCACTACCGATAATTGCGATCCACTTGGGTAAAGTTTCTAATCTAACGGCCTCATCACTGGTAAAAACCGTTTTATGATCGATCTCGATCCCCGGTGGGACAAAGGGAACCGACCCCGGACAGAGCATAATATCCTTAGCGGTGTAGATTTTTTCGCCACTATCCCCGATGACGCTAACTTTTTGCGGGCCGGCGATTTTTCCCCAACCGTGGATAGTATCAACCTTGAGACGTTTAAGACTATTAGTGAGATCGCCTCTAATTTTACTGACAAGGTTGTTAGCATGATCGGCAATGGTCGGACGGTCAAAATTCACGCCACCGATGGCAATACCTAGACTTTTCAGATGGTCACTATCGGCCAATTCGCGCACTCGTCCCGAGGCTGCCAGTAAAGCTTTAGAGGGAATACAACCTCGATTAACACAGGTTCCTCCCATATCTTTGGCTTCGATAATAGCTGTTTTTAGCCCACATTTGACCGCGTGTAGGGCTGCCCCGTGGCCACCAACTCCAGCACCGATAATAATTAAATCGTAGTCGAATTCACTCATAGTCTCTCTGACTCTCAAAGTTAGCATTATCTCATTTTACGATCCACTGCGATCAAGCGGTGCTATCCCGGTCAAAAACTGGAGCCAGTTTTTAGCCATCAGACTCTTGTGCATTGAAACTGGCTATTGGCAATTTTAGGACAAGACGTTACTAGACCTCTGGTAAAAATCAAAAATTGTTGTTAGGGTTAGGAGCCGGTCGTCAGTAGTCAGGAGAATTTTAAATGCTCTATTCCTGAACTTCCCCCATACATATATACTATAATAGCCGAAAACCCTTATCCATCAATGGATACGCCCCTTAACTTTTCTTGATGTACCCATGTAATTTGTAACATTTCTTAATGGA
>NZ_SFBO01000129.1:0-19089 GCF_007095705.1 Microcystis sp. Msp_OC_L_20101000_S702 | reverse complement strand
CCGTGAATTCTAGGTTAATCATGTTTTTAATGAGTGCTTTGCTTCTAATTATGACTCTTGAACTATATTATTGTCTTTGAGTAAAAAATGCAAGTTATAACCGTGCAAAGTATAGTTATGCTTATCGGCGCGGTTTATTTGTGATTAAGCAATCAGGAGAAACGGTTAAAATCATCAACGATGCTCAATTTCGGCCCCTAGGTTTTCATTAGAAAACAGGTTTCTTAAAGAAACCCGTTTTCTGGGGGTGTTTTTCATCATCCCAAAAAATAGACTAAAATAAGCTATCCCTAACCTCTACCGATCTAATCCCATGCCTAAGAAGAGTTATGGCGAAACTGTTGAAAAAAGGGTCAAACGCTTGTTTGAAGTCTTATTAGATTATGTGGCTCACTGTCAATGTGAGGATAATGATTGGGGAGTCAAGCTGGCTCTAGGGGAAGAGGAGAAGCTTTTGCAGGTTAAGACGAATGTGGCGGCTTTAGTACGCTTGGCAGAGCAGAAAGGGGAAAAATTAACCAAAGATCAAGTTAGGGACGCGATTAGCCACTATTTGGCCGATTATCTAGGCATTCTTCGGGATGAGCGTCACGAAAATGAAAAGCAGGGGTGTGAGGAATGGCGGTTCTCCCTAACTCTGTGGGCGAAATGCGGCGATAAGACAACAAATTTGACTAAATTTTCGGAGGAGTGGCATAAAAGGCGCTCTGAACCCTCTAAAAAAGCGGTAACTAAACCCGAAGCAACGGCTCAATCCTCCCCCCAACCCCTGACCACCTCTGGGTTAGTGGATACGCAACTCCCACCCGTGCGTAGATGGCAAGGACGACGGGAAGAATTGCAAGAACTCCAAACAGCGTTAGGGAATGACCATCTAAGGTTAATCGAGATTACCGCCGCCGGGGGTTATGGTAAAACTGCCCTGGCGAGAAAGTTTACAGATCAATTAACTGCTGATTGGCCAGTATTATGGGTTAATTTTAACCAGCCTTACCCTTTGGCACAGTTCGGACGGTGGTTATTAGAGGAGTTAAAACAAAATTATGATGAAAAATGGAATGATGGGCAATTAATAGACGCAATCAGCAAAGGGTTAACCGCTAAACCCTGTTTATTAGTGTTGAATAATTTGGAAACGGTACTAACTGCCCCAGTAAATTTGGTTTATCAGCAATTCTTGCAAAAATGGTTAAACACAGAAAGCAGCAGTAAGCTGTTGGTCACCAGTCGAGAACAGCTAGAATTCCCCGTCAATTTGCAAGATTATTATTATTCTTGGCCTTTAAAAGGGTTAAAAGAAGCGGATGCGATGCGTTATGTCACCGAAGATCACGGCTTAACGGGAAGCGATGAAGAATTAGCCCAATTTGTCGATAAAATGGGAGGTCATCCCCTCTTAATGGAACTGGTTTGTAGTTTGATGAAAGATAAGTTTGGGAAAGGGGTTTCTGTCACCGAATCGCAAAATTTAGGCTTAAATATGTTTGATGTGGAGGGCTATCACCGCGACACGGAAACCTGTGTTAGAGAAGTGATTACCGCCAGTTTAGCGCGATTATCGAAAGAATTTAGGGAGAGTTTAACGCGGTTGTCGGTACTGCGGGAGAATTTTGATGACAGGTTAGCCCAGGGGTTAATTCCAGAAATAACTGAGGAAGATTTACGCTATTTAGCTCGTTTATCCTTATTACAAGAATTTCCCCCCGAATACAATGTAAAACGGCGACAGTTTCAGTTTTTGCCTTTAATTTCCATGGTGGTGCAAGATCAAGCAAATCCTGAAATATTGCGATCTGCCCATCAATTAGCCTTAGATTGTTATTTAGCTCATTTACCTGTCCCTCCCTGGGAATCCTTGGAAGATTTGAAGGAATATTTAGAGGCGTTTCACCATGCAGGGGAATTGGGAGAATGGCAGTTAGCTTACGATATTTTGAATGAGGATCGAGGAGGAGAAGAGAAAAATAAATCAGTTAATAGTTTTTTAGATTTACAAGGATTTTATCGTAAGCAAGCAGATCATTATGAACAGGTGATTGCAGGGAGTCAACGGGAACAAGTTTGTTATCGTAACTCGTTAAGTTATTTGGGAAGTTGTTATCGTTCCTTGGGACAGTACGAAAAAGCGATCGCATTCAACCAGCAATGTCTCGACATCAGTAAGGAAATGGAAGATTGGCAAGGGGTGGCAATTTCTTTAGGCAATCTGGGATTTTGTTATAAGTCGTTAGGGAAGTATGACAAGGCGATCGCCTATCACCAGCAATATCACGACATCAGTGAAGAAATCGGCGATCGGCGAGGGGTGGCAATTTCTTTAGGCAATATGGGTAGTTGTTATTACTCGTTAGGGCAGTATGAAAAGGCGATCGCCCTCAACCAGAAAGATCACAACATCAGTAAGGAAATCAGTAATCGGCAGGGGGTGGCAAGGTCTTTAGGCAATCTGGGAGTTTGTTATGACTCGTTAGGGGAGCATGAAAAGGCGATCTCCCACTTCCAGCAATATCACGACATCAGTGACGAAATTGGCGATCGGCGAGGGGTGGCATTTTCTTTATATAACATGGGTGAAGCATTGATTAAACTAGAACAATACAGCGAAGCAGAAAGCAAAATTCAAGCATCCTTAGTTATTTCCCAAGAGATTAATTTTAAATATTTAACCGCCCATAATTTAAGAGTTCTTGCCGAAATCTTCCACAAAACTAATCGCCCTCAACTTGCCCTCAGCCATTGCCAACAAGCGCTTAAATTATGCCAAGAATTGGGGATTCCCTTGGTTAAATATTGTGAGGAATTGTTAGGGCAAATTCAGGTTACATTAGATAATAATTAAGGTAAATTATCATCTCAAAAATTAATATTTAACTGAATAGAGCTATGATAAAACTAACTTTAAACGAAGCCCAAAGTCAACTTTCTGACCTCCTTAAAGCTGCCTCAAAAGGTGAACAAGTTATTATCCAGAATAATGAAGGTCAAGACTTTCAAATCATTTCTCTTCCTCCTACTGTTAAACATCCCCAATATGGAAGCGCAAAAGGCATCGTTAAAATGCTTGACAATTTTGATGATCCCATCGAAGAATTTGAGGAATATATGCCATGAAAATTTTAATGGATACCCACGCCTTTTTATGGTTTATCGAAGGTGATAATAATCTTAGTGATGCTGCCCGTTCTCTGATCGAAAATAATCAATATCAAATTAGAAGGGGATTAGAAACCCAAGCAAAATGAGGAACAATTAATTATGAACATCAAAGATTATCCCTTTGCTCAAGACTTGATTACAGATAATCAAGGTCAGATACAGCAAGTTATTATTAACTTTGAAGACTATCAACAAATAATAGAAACCTATGAAGATACTGGACTCTATCGCGCCATGATAGACGTTAAAGATGAAACTCCCTTAACTTTGGAGGAAGCATTAATTGAATTAGAAAAAGAATGAAAATCAACTATCTTCCTACTTTTATCAAGGATCTTAAAGATTTAAAAAGTACCTCCCCTTACTCAGTCATAAAAAACCTTGTCTTTACTGATATTTTAGCAGTTAAGCAGCTAAGCGAAATTAACAACCTTAAAAAATTAAAAGGAGAATATAATGCCTATCGTATCCGAATTGGTGACTATAGAATTGGTTTTTTTGTTGAAGAAGATACAATTACATTTGCTCGTGTTCTTCATCGTCGAGAATCGCCAATTAAACCACTTGCGGGAACTTTCCTGCGCCTCCAGATGAATCAGAAAGAAAGATTCTTTTCCTCGAAACTTAACCTGTGCTACTAAGTCGCTTTCATGTCTTTC
Source organism: Microcystis sp. Msp_OC_L_20101000_S702 (assembly GCF_007095705.1). Classification (NCBI taxonomy): domain Bacteria; kingdom Bacillati; phylum Cyanobacteriota; class Cyanophyceae; order Chroococcales; family Microcystaceae; genus Microcystis; species Microcystis sp. Msp_OC_L_20101000_S702. The sequence goes on along the minus strand of NZ_SFBO01000129.1, from coordinate 15,274 downwards.
TCCTTCCGTGACATCGGTAAATACTTCTTTGTCTAAAAAAGTAATCGATTCCCTATCTAAATAATCTATCAATTGAGGGAAAAACAACTCGATAAATTCGACAAAAAAGGTGGAGATTAACTCCTTAAATAATCGATCATGGTCAATATTATTAGTCATGTAATATCATCTTAACTAATCTGAGCGATGAATGACTACTCTTATGTATTGTATTCTGAAAAGTCGGTTTTGGCAACGGATTGTTATGATCTCACCCCCTTAACCTACGAGGAAAGGGGGATGCTTTCCGCAAAAAACCCCACAGAAAACGGGTTTCTTCAAGAAACCCGTTTTCTCGATAAGAAATTAATGGCATTTTCCCTGGATTTAACCTTAAAGTGATTAACAAGCGCAGACATTCCGCTAACCGATCACAAAAAAAACTGGAGCGAGCGCTTTTCGCCACCCCAGTGCTGTCACGGAATTCAATTCTGTATCTAAATTAACACATTATTGGTAGCAAGCATGATTAAGGAAATTGGAAATTTTTCCGAAAGGGGTTTCCAAAGGCTGTAACCTTGACTGACAGGGGATTTCGAGCCTGATAAGGCCAAAGTTTTTGAAGTCTATCCTCGAAAATTAAACTTCGGCACTGAGATGTTCCCCCAGATGAACGGTTTTCACCCATTTTAAACGTTTAGGACGCAAAGCCATCCGGAGGCTGACACTGGGAATAATAATAAACCAGTGCATCATATAAATCATGCCGCGAAGGGTTTGAGCAAGGATGTCTAAACCGAGAGCGAAAGTGAATTTTCTACCCGTATTGACTCGGATTAATCCTGTCACCATCCCCCAGAGAGAAAGGGAAAGAGCCAAACCAGTTAAAGGAGTTAAAATCGGAGCTTGATGCTGGGTAATAGTGATTAAAAGATCGGGAATAGCGGCCGCAGGTAAGATATATTGAACGAGCAAAAAAGCAATTAAATCAAACTTTTTCGGCCAAGGCATGGGAGACTTTAAAATTGCTTTCCAATAGTCGAGATAACGCTGAAAACCACCTTCGGCCCAACGATTGCGCTGATGCCATAAAGCGATCGCAGTTGTCACCCCTTCTTCTGCTACTGCGGGAAAATTTAAGACATTAATTTTCCAATTATCGATATGGAGACGAATAGTTAAATCAAGATCGTCGGTGATCGTTTGTTCATTCCAACCCCCGCAACGATTTAAGGCACTACGACGGACAAATTGACCATTTCCGCGCAATTCTCCGATCCCTCCCACCGCGATCCGTTGCTGTTGGAAACAGCTATCAAAGATCATTTCTACCGCTTGTCCTTTTGTCCAGAAGTTTTCGGCGGCATTGGCGATCGCTTTTCGCACCTGTACCGCACCCACTTCTCGATCGTCGAACATTGGGACCACATGACGGAGTAAATCGGAGGATAATCCCGCATCGGCATCGAATACGCCGATAATTTCCCCGTTAGTCAGGGATAAAACCTGATTCAAGGCGCCGGATTTGCCACCTCCGGCATTAGCAGGACGATGGAGAATTTTTAATTGGGGATATTCTAAAGTAAGGCGATCGAGAATCGCACCGGTGTTATCGGTGCTATAGTCATCGACGATCCAGACTTCTAACTTATCTTGGGGATAGTCTAGATGACAGAGATAATTAACCAGTTTCGTGATTACGGTTTCTTCATTTTTGGCCGCTACTAAGAGGGACACCCTGGGGACAGAGGTTAAATCCTTATCCAGTAAGGGAATTGGCGGCGTTTCTGGTTTCGTGAACAGCAGCCGCAAAGCTTGCCCCGATAGTACCATAGTTAGGGCGATAATTGCCCAATAACCCCAACTCAGCCAATGAAGTCCGATAATTATTGTCCAGATCGCCATGAGGCTAAAAGCCGCTTTCTGTCTGCGTCCCGATCGGCCTTGAAAAATTTCGCTCCTAAATTCGTCCTCCTCATCTTCGGGATCGGACCAGTCAGATAGGAGGGAACCAATCGGGTCTAATTCTTCGTTATCATCCTCTCGCGACCAATAATTTTCTGCCATAATCGACTCAGGTTAAGTAACTGTTCAAATAGAAGCTTATTTCTTGCTTTATCTTACCGAAAATTGTTAAAATTTTTAACGGAATCTTAAGTTTTTTTCGGGAAAGAAACCCCAGTTTTTCAGGCTATTGGTTCCTTTTACCCGATAAATGCGCTTTTTTGGGCTAAGATTACTTTGTTTACATTCGTTGAGAAAATTTAACATTTATCCCCTATGTCAAACCTGCTCCTCTGTGTCGGACTGATTTGTGGCTCAATTATTTGGGTGGAGATCGTGCGTGATTGCTATCATGCTCTGGCCCACCATTGGCAGCCCCTTTATCGTCTGCACGTCTGGCATCATCGGGTTTTTCGTCCCGATCTGTCGGTAATGAGCGAGGAAATTTATCGTCGGGCCCACTGGTACAATGATGTACCGGAGGCCTTGGTTATGTTGGCTGCCAGTGTTTTACCGGTACTACTGGCCTACTCTTGGGGTTTCGATCGCCCTTGGTTGGGTTGGGTTGGCTCCCTTTATACTTTGACTTTTCTCAGTACGGCGATCGGTCGAGGTTTAGGGATCGCCAATCTGGAGGAATTAACCGATTTAACCCATCGTCCGGGGCAATTTGAGAGTTTCCCCGCTCAATGGCGCGTTAATCGTACTTACCACTGGCGACACCATTTTGATAACCAAAAGGCTTATTATTGTGGAACTTTCACCTTTATGGATAAATTGATGGGGACGGCACTTTCTCTCAAGGGTAAAACGATCGCCATTACCGGAGCGAATGGAACTTTAGGGCGATCGCTGTTAAAGTACCTACAACTGAAGGGAGCCAAGGTAATCGCGCTCACTTCTGGGGAGAATGCGATCGCTATTGAAATTAACGGCGAATCAGTACCTGTAAAAACCGTACAATGGCAAATCGGTGAAGAAACGCAACTTGAGGACCTATTTAAGTCTGTAGATATACTGATTTTAAATCATGGCGTTAATGTCCACGGCCAAAGAACCCCAGAAGCGATCGAATTAGCCTACCAAGTGAACACTTTTTCCGTCTGGCGTTTAATGGAATTATTCTTCAAAACTGTCCGCACTAACGAGCAAATTGCCCGCAAGGAAGTCTGGGTGAATACCTCGGAAGCGGAGGTTAATCCTGCCTTTAGTCCCCTCTACGAACTCAGTAAACGAGCGATCGGTGATATGATTACCCTGCGTCGTTTAGATGCCCCCTGTGTGGTAAGAAAGCTAATTCTTGGCCCTTTTAAGAGTAATTTAAATCCTGTGGGTATTATGTCCGCCGATTGGGTGGCTAAACAGATTATCAAGGCGGTACAAAGGGATAGCCGCAATATTATTATTACTATTAATCCCTTGACTTTTATCACCTTCCCAATTAAAGAATTCTCTGTTTCTACCTACTTAAAACTATTTACTCGTTCCCCAAAAAAACAGAAAAATCCCTAACTATTTATCCTTAATCGGGGATCAGGACTATTTTTCCGCGCACTCTTTCCGATTCACTATAATTATGAGCTGCTGCCACCTGGGAAAAAGTATAGGTGCGATCGATTCTAACAGTTAATTTACCCGATTCGATCGCTTCTTTGAGAAATTGCCAGTCAGACGCTTGTGCTTGAGCAAAAAATATCAGTTTCCCTTTTTGGGGCAACCAAGCACCGAGATAATTTAGGAAGATAATTCCTGGATTTGGGAGGGTGGTTATATAGGTGCCTTGGGGTTTTAAAAGCTGACGACAGTGCCAAAAAGAAGACTTAGCCACAGCATCGAAGATTATATCATATTTCTGCTCGGTTTTTCTCCAATCTTCTTGGGTATAATCGATAACTTTATCGGCTCCTAAAGAGGTGACATAATCGATATTTTTACTACTACAAACTCCATCTACTTGCGCGGAGAAAATTTTTCCTATCTGCACAGCAAAACTACCCACTCCTCCCGATGCACCATTAACTAAAATCCGATTTCCTGCTTGAATATTGCCAAAATCTCGCAAGACTTGCAAAGCGGTAGAAGCAGCTAAAGGAGTGGCGGCAGCTTCAATAAAACTCTGATTATGCGGTTTTTTAACTAAGAGGGAAGCGGGAATAATTGCATATTCAGCATAGGTTCTACCGGGTAATTGATTAACAAAACCAAAAACCTCATCTCCGATCTGAAATTGTTCCACCTGACTACCTTTTTCAACGATAATTCCCCCATAATCAAAACCTAATTGCAGGGGAAATTTATTACCTGTGGCTATTTTGAGCATCCCCCGACGAATCTTCCAATCAATCGGATTAATTCCCGCTGCCATAATCTTAATTAAGACTTCTTTCCCTTGGGGAATTGGCTTTTCTATGTCTGTGTATTGGAGAACATTACTATCGCCATAGCGATTAATGATAATAGCTTTCATAATTAAGAAAAAAGTTGATAAAATAGTAAGGGAGCAAAAGTAATGACCAAGAGAACAAAAATCCAAACTCGTCCCGCTAAAAGATTATAATCTTGCCCTAATCTTGACCAAGAGTGACCGGCGATAAAATGGCCGAACAGAAACTCAAAACCCACTGTTAATAGTAACCAAATTAAACCGATGGTAATTGCTTGCCCGGAGGATTCTAGACCCAAAAAATAGACAAGAGTGCCAATATAAAGACTAAAAAAGAGGATTCCTGTCAGGGTAGAAATTTGATGAGCGCGCAGTTCATCGAGATATTTTCCGTAGGTGCTTTCCCTGAGAATACCGTTACTAATTCCTATTACGATCATCGGGAGCCATAGAATAATGTAGCGACTAATCATAAGTTGTTGGTTTAGAACTCGCTCTAATTGCATTATATACCGCAGCTGCTCTGGGCAAATCTCTCAAGGCAAGAGAAAAAGACAAAAATTGCATTTATCCCATTAATTGGCCATTTTTCGACTCTCTTATTCTTTGTGTGATCAGTTTAACTTGCTATAGAAGCGATCAATCTTTGTGTCCTCTGTGTCTGGAGTGGTTCCTTCAACTCGCTCGCCAGCAGGACTGTATCTTAGAATACATTTTACTCACTAAACCTAAGAGAGCCATTTTTCTAGTTATTATCGCCTCGATCTACCCGAGGGACAATTCTTGATTTTTACCATAGGTATATAAAAAGGGAAAAAAAGGCGTGTAAAAGAACTAACATCTATAAATATAATCTATTTGTAAGAGGTTCACACGCCCGGACAGCTTTAAACATCCGCTTTCAATCTATCATCCCCCATTAGCGCCAATATAGATGTAATCTTGATCCTGTTCTGACTATGATATGTATCAACAAATGCTGATGGGTTACCACAGAACAGGGGGTGACAGTAGGGTAAATTGTTAATTTTTTTGCTAATTCAGCTACATTATCCTAAAAATGTCACACTAGAGGTAGGGGATCTTCAGCGATCAATCATCAGCTTTCAGCAATTTTTGACTATTTCCCCGGGGTATTGCTGACAGCCGATGGGAAAAAAGATTAACTTCAACCCTGACGTTATCTGCTATCGAGGAGGCTAATTCTATGGATAATACGGAAACAATCTCAGTCGATCGGGATACCAACAAACTCTATAATAAAATTCTCGTGGCTGTGGATTATCAAGATGTCACTCCAGAGGTATTGAATACGGCTATTCTCTTAGCGAAAACCTACGCTAGTGAGTTGCGAATTGTTTATAGTCTGTCTCAACCTTTGACTCCCTACACGGAAACTTTTATTTATGGTAATCTGATCGGTTATGGTGGCGGTTATCCCCCTGATATGATCGCCTTAGAACAACAAATCACCGAAGAAATGCAAGCGGAATTACAAGCTTGGTTAAACGGTTTAGTCGATCGAGCTAAGGAAGATAATATCACGGCCAAGGCTGATTATTATATCGGTGATCCGGGGCAGAAAATTTGTCAAGTTGCCCAGCAGGAGGGGATAGATTTAATTATTGTTGGTCGTCACGGTCGATCGGGTTTATCTGAGTTAATCTTAGGTAGTGTCAGTAATTATGTGGTACATCATGCTCCCTGTTCAGTTTTGGTGATACACATCACTCATTAATTAGAAAGGGTTGAAATCCATTTTTTGCTGTCCATTGAATCGCTCCATCTCTCCCGGTCCAGTAAGTCTTAATCCGGGCCTTTCTCAGTTGATTTTTGGCATTGCGGGAGAGATTGTTAGTGACAGCGATCGCTGTTTGCGGTCGAATTGACTCTAACCATTGTTTATCTAGATTGCTTCCCTGCCATAATAACACTAGGGGGCTGAATTCTTGGGATAAATTAACGGGAATTTTCGGGTTGACAATCCATAGCCAAGATTGATTTTTTACCTGAAATTTAAATAAATTTTTCTCGAGCAATTGTCCAGTAATTTCACCAAGATTAAATTTTTCTAACTGGGATAAATTAATAGTTTTTTGAATCGGTATGCTCTGACTGATAGTTGAGAATTGCGCCGAATTATTGACGGTTATTGCTCTTTGTATTTGATTAATTCCCTCCTGTCGCAAAAAGGGCAAAACTGTATAACGTGCTGTTGCGGGTTCCTCCCCATTAATTAAGAGAGTATTTCCTCGATTTTGAATAATTATTACTGGTTGCGATTTGGTGGCTAAAACTGTCACCTGAGTTAAAGTTAAATGTTGATAAATAATCGGTATTAAAATTAAAGTGAGGATAAATAAACCGACTAAATGCCACCGTTGACGAAACCAGAGATTGCAGCAGATTAAGGTAAGGCAAATATAAATAATTAACATCACTCCTAAGGATAATTTACCTGTGGAGTAGGTACTAAAAGGAAGCAGACTAAAAAAGTTGGTAATTTGCAGTAATAACTTGAGAGGGTAATAGAGAATACTAGCACCGATACTGCCTAAAGGGGGATAAATTAAGCCTAAAAAAGCAGTAAAAACTCCTCCTAAACTAATTAGGGTAATTAGGGGAGTTGTGATAATATTAATGGGTATATTATAAAGAGTGATCGAGTTAAACGTAAACATTAATAAAGGCATAGTCCAGAGAGTGGCAGCTAGACTAATAGCTATAGGTTCAGCGATTAAATTAGGGAAATAGTCAATTTTATTTTTCAGTAAAGGAACGGTAATAATTAATCCCAAAGTCGCTAAAAAACTTAGCTGAAATCCTAAATCCCAAATCCAGAGAGGTTGCCATAATAATAGAATTGTAGCTGCTAGTAACAGTGATCCTAAACTATTAACTTGTCGATTATAAAGCAGACCGATTAATGCCCCAATTCCCATCAAAATCGCCCGCAGAACTGAAGGTTGTAACCCTGTTAAGGTGCCGTAAATTATTAAGATACTAACGGCAATAATAAACTGTTTTTTAGGGGATAAATTGCGAGTAATAGTTAAAACAAATCCCAACAAAATAGACACATGAAAGCCAGAAGCTGCTAAAATGTGAGCTAATCCAGTTTTAATAAATAAATCAGTGATTTTTGCTGGCAAATTAACCGCTTGTCGTCCGAGGGTAATCGAACTTAATAAAGTGCCTTTTTCTTGGCCTATTCCTTGAATTTGTGCCTCAACAATGCGCTGACGAATCTGCCAAACTCCCAAAGTCGGTGATTTTTTATCAATAATTATTTCCCCTTTTAAACCAGCAAAAGCACCCTGACGCGCTAGATAATTAGCAAAGTCAAAAGCACTGGGATTATTGGCACGACGGGGACGATAAAGTAATCCTTTAACTGTTATTTCTTGTCCGGGATAAACCTGATTTTCTGCTAGATTTGGTAGAGTAACGTACAGTTTACCTGTAGATTTTTCCTTTGGTAAATTCTTGAGGCTAAATTCTTTTACTTCTAACCAAAATTGTAAATTTTCTCGGCGATTGAGACGGATTTCTGATATAATATTCCCCGTGATTTTAATAGAGTTAACCACATTATTTTTTAAAAGATGACTGATATCGTTTGCGCTGGGGTAAGGAGTGCGAATTTCTAGATAAACAACGGCAAATATAGCTATTAATCCCGCTATCAGCCAAATTTTTTTCGGGGGACTTTGCCACCAAAAACGACGGATAAAAATTGTGGTTAACGTGGTAATTAGACTAAGAATAACAATTCTAATTATCACTTCTTGCCATCGGTTTAACTGGGGACTAAAATCTACCAGACCTGTAGATAATAATCCCAGAATATAGGCTAAACCAAGAATAACACTATTAGGGCGATTCATAGAAATTTTTGTCAAAGAATTTCAGAATTAGCGAGCATTATTTTTACCTAATATCAGCGAAAATCGAGATTAAAAAGTAACTTAGCATAAACACGATGGGGATCGTTAAATGTAGGTAACTTTAATAATTCCTGCTGAAAATTTTGCCATTCCTGCGTCAAAGGATGATTATTTTTAGTGAGAGGAGGAAGATAGGTTTGCAAGAAATTAGAGAGAAGTTCTTCTTGCCAACTTTGCGATCGAGGATATTCTTGAAGACTCCAATCATCCCCTAATTTAGCTGTTTTGGCCGCATATTGTACTGCCACTTCTAGACCACCAATTTGATCAACTAAACCAATTTTAACCGCATCTTTTCCCGTCCAGACACGACCTTGGGCCACAGTTCTAACCTTGTCTGGGGATAATTTTCGCCCCTTGGCTACCGTCTCGATAAATAAATCATAGAACCGATTAACTGCCGCTTGATAAATTTCTAATTCTTGGGGATTTTTCGGTCTGGTAATAGTAGATATATCGGCTAATTCTCCAGTTTTCACTGTATCCCAATCGATGCCATTATTATTAGCAATCTTCTGGATATTTAACAATAATCCAAACACACCGATCGAACCAGTAATTGTATCATTATCGGCAAAAATTCTTTGACCCCCCATGGCGATCCAATAACCCCCAGAAGCTGCCACATCACCCATAGAAATAATTACCGGTTTTGTCGCATCTAAATGCTTAATTTCCCGCAGAATCACCTCAGAAGCGGTGGCACTTCCCCCCGGACTATTAATCCGCAAAACTACCGCTTTCACCTCCTCCTTCCCCTGTAATTTTCGCAGTTCCTTCGCCAATTTATCCCCACCGATTTGGCCTCTATCTCCCTGACCTTCTACGATTGTCCCTTCTGCATAAACTATCGCTATTTGATTGCTACTATTTTCCTCCTCATCGAGAGAACTAGCATAATTAGCTAAAGAAATTTGCGAAAAAGAGCTAGAATTTCCCTCCTCATTAGTTTTATTTTTTGCTTCTCCCGTCAACTCTTTAGCTAAAACAATTACTCGATCTAAATAGGCCACTTCATCAACAAAACCCGCCTCTTTTGCCGTGGTTGCTTCCAGAATACCTTGAGTATCAGAAATAGTTTGCACCTGTTGGGGGGTTAAATTGCGACTTTTGGCCACTGTGGAACTATAATTAGACCAAATTGTATCGAGTAGGGTTTGCAGCTGCTGACGATTCTGGACACTTAAATCCTGACGCGTATAGGGTTCCACTGCACCTTTAAAAGAACCCACTTTTACCACTTGCACCCCCACACCATACTTTTCTAGTGCATCGGCAAAAAAGGTTTGTTGACTACTTAAACCATTAATTTCCATTCTCCCCACGGGATTAATAATCACCGTTTCAGCAACGGAAGCGAGATAATATTCCTTCTCCGTCCATTCCATATCGTAGGCGATAATTTTTTTACCCGATTGGCGAAATTTTGCCAAAGCTTGCCGCACTTCCGTCAGGGTAGCATAGCCATATTCACCGATATTGTCGCGACCATAGAGTAACAGACCGACAATGTTATCATCAAGGGCGGCCTTTTCGATCGCCGCTATCACCTGTCGCAAATTTAAAGTGGTCGTACTCTCACCGGTCAAACTATCGGCTAAACTAGAACTAGGAGGAGCATCGCTGATATTGGTGGCCAAGTTAAAAACTAAGACCGATTTTTCCTTAACTGAGGAGCTATCGCTAGAAATAAGCAAGGAAAGCAGTAAAAATGCTAATCCTCCCACACCTAAGACCGAAAATGCCAATAATCCCAGTAAAGTTCCCAAGCAACTAGCGAAAGTTTGTTTAAAAAACTGCCCCATCGGTTTTCATCTGCTACTAATTATCCTGTTTCCTATTGTAGGGATTCCCCGCCCAGAAACAAGTTTTTTATTTGCGAACAAATGTACTGAAAACCTTGGAGATAGTGACTGGAGTTGTGAAGTGTCAAGGGATCGGCTAAGATTGTGATAGATAATTTCCAGTAAAAGAGATGAATCAATTAAATTAAAGATAGATTCTGTCTTTGATCCCCCCTTCCCCCCTTGATAAGGGTGGTGTCTGGCAATTTTTAACACCCACCTACTTAAAAGAGATGAATCAATTAAAACCCAAACTTGTCAATTATCCAGATTGGGATCGAAAAGAACAAATTAAACGCAATCGTTCGGCTTTGGCTATCTTAGAACAAAGACGACAAAAACGGTCACAAATAACCGATGAGCAAGACCAACAAATTTCTGAGTGTTTGCTCAATTTTCAGACTGCGATTGATAATGCTCGTCCTTTAGGTTCAAAGCTTTATAGCCAAGGATGATTGTCTTTATCGATTCGGGGGTTTTGGGTTTACTAACTCATCCTAAAAAAGCGGGTAAACCAGCTGACTGCGAAGACTGGCTTTATTCACTTTTGTCTAAAGGCGTTTATGTAGTTAGTTCCGATATCTGTGATTATGAAGTCAGAAGAAGCCTATTATTAGAATCGGTCAAAAAAAATTCCTTTAATAGCCTAGATAATCTTAATGAATTACGCAATGTCATTGATTTTTTAAATTTAGATACAGAGGTGATATTAGCAGCGTCACAAATTTGGGTAGAAACTCGAAAGATTGGCAAACAAACGGCTGATAATTACAATATTGACGTAGATATTATCATTCTTGCTCATTGGCAGTTATTAAAAAAACAATATCCGAGTCGTTATCTAGTCATCGCTACCACTGATGTCAAACATTTTCAGGGATTTGCAGAAGCTTTAAATTGGCAAGATATTAACATATAACCGCTTTAAGCTTGATCATTTTTTCACTTTAACTACTTAATCCTATGCAGTTTATTGATCGCGCCGAAATAGAAGTAGAAGGGGGTAAGGGAGGTGATGGAATTGTCGCTTTCCGTCGGGAAAAATACGTCCCCGCTGGCGGTCCGGCCGGAGGTAATGGGGGAAAAGGTGGTTCGGTGATTTTCGTGGCGACTCAGAACCTGCAAACCCTGCTAGATTTCCAGTATAGTCGCTATTTTAAGGCCGATGACGGTAAACGGGGCGGTCCGAACAACTGCACTGGAGCCAACGGGAGCGATCGCATTATTAAAGTTCCCTGTGGTACAGTAGTTTACGATCTCGATAGCGAGGAAATTATCGGCGATTTGGTCACTCCCGAACAGACTTTAATCGTCGCTGCCGGGGGAAAAGGGGGATTAGGCAACCGCCACTTTTTAAGTAATAATAATCGCGCACCTGAATACGCTTTACCCGGTTTAGACGGAGAAAAACGCCATTTACGCCTAGAATTGAAGTTATTAGCGGAAGTGGGCATTATCGGGCTGCCCAATGCGGGAAAATCCACCCTAATCTCGGCCGTTTCCTCTGCTCGTCCCAAAATCGCCGATTATCCCTTTACGACTCTCATTCCTAACTTGGGAGTGGTACGCAAACCCACGGGAGATGGGACGGTATTCGCCGATATTCCTGGATTAATCGAGGGAGCGCACCTAGGAATCGGCTTAGGACACGAATTTTTGCGCCATATCGAACGCACACGCCTGTTAATTCATCTTGTCTCCTTGACAGCAGAAGACCCGATCGCCGATTATCAAATTATCCAAGGAGAATTGGCCGCCTATGGTCGAGGCTTAGAAAAGCGATCACAAATACTGGTTTTCAACAAAATTGATGCTGTGGACGAGGAAACGATAGATAACTATCAAAAGCAGTTTGCTAAAATAACCAATGCCGAGATTTTGACTATTTCCGCCGTAACAGGAGCCGGATTAACCACTTTACTCGCCAAAGTTTGGCAGCAATTAGAGCAACTGGAGAGGGTCGAGGATGAAACCCCTTCCCTGTTTTCCTAAAATCGCTCGTTAGTTGTTGAGCTGCCGGGGTGCAGGTGGTCGGCGATTGCTCGGCCTTCTTTCCGTACCTTCAAAGTTACCATTAGAACGACGGGTGCGGCGCTGTTCGCCTTCATTTTCGGCCGCATAGACTTCTAGATAAAGAGAGCGACCCGCATTTGCGGCCGCCATCTCTAGGGTAGTTCTAATCGCCTGTAAATTGCGTCCTCCCCGGCCGTAAACTTTGCCTTTATCGGCATCATCGAAGGCTACACGCACCCAAAGACGTTCATTTTCCTTACAGCGCTCGATATCCAATCTCAGACTGGCCGGATCTTCCAAAAACGGCTCGATCATAAATTTCACCAGTTCGAGATAATTGGGGGTACTAGGCATTGATTTTCTCGAAAATTTTCTGTTTGGTGAGAATGCTGCGCACGGTGTCCGTCGGTTGCGCTCCTTGTTGTAAGCGTCGGATGATTCCTTCTTCATCGAGACGCACTTCATCGGTGCGGGGATTGTAAAATCCTAATTCCTCTAGGGGACGACCATCGCGACGACTGGTGCTAACGGCCGCAACGATACGATAACTGGCTTCGCGTTTTTTACCAAAGCGTTTTAGACGTAATTTGATCATGGTTACTCAAAAATTCTTCTTTCCGATTCTAACTCATCCCGACGGTATTTCCACAAGTGGCGATCGAGGGAACGGTCGGCAGCTTTTCGATATTATTGAAAATAACGCCGATATCTTAGTAGTGAGGTACAAGGTTTGAGGGTGTTAGTTTTGGCTAACACACCCAAAATTAAGATTAAAGTTTTTACCCTTTTCTAACCGTAAACTTTCCCATAATACTCTTGATATTCTTTGGATAACAAAGGTTGCCACCAATCCCGATGATCGAGATACCATTGAATGGTTTTTCTTAATCCCCCCTCTACCGTTTCTTCGGGTTGCCAACCTAATTCGGTGCGAATTTTAGTGGCATCAATAGCATACCGGCGATCATGTCCGGGGCGATCCCTGACAAAAGTAATTAAATTCTGAGCAGGTTTCACGGGTAAATCGGGAGCTAATTCATCCATTAAATCACATAACATCCTGACTAAATCGATATTTTTTACCTCATTATTTCCGCCAATATTATAGGTTTCTCCCGCTTTTCCTTTGTGAATAACTGTATCTAAAGCTTGACAATGATCCCGCACATATAACCAATCTCGAACATTTTGACCATCACCATAAACAGGTAAAGGTTTACCCAAAAGAATATTAATACACATCAAAGGAATTAACTTTTCGGGAAAATGATAAGAACCATAATTATTAGAGCAATTAGTAATAATTGTCGGTATTCCGTAGGTATGAAAATAAGCTCTCGCTAGATGATCACTCCCCGCTTTTGAGGCAGAATAGGGACTATTAGGAGCATAGGGAGTAGTTTCGGTAAAAGCCGGATCATCTAATCCTAAACTGCCATAAACCTCATCGGTGGAAACGTGCAGAAAACGATAGTTATCGGGTTGGTGATTACTTAACCAATGTTGCCGAAAACTTTCTAATAGAGTAAAAGTTCCCACCACATTAGTTTGCACAAAAGCTCCAGGACCAAGAATCGATCGATCCACATGGGATTCGGCGGCAAAATGGGCAACTGTATCGATATTTTCACTGGCAAATAACTCATCAACTAAAGCTCGATCGCAGATATCCCCTTGCAGAAAACGGAGATTCTTTCTATCTTTCAGTGTCGCTAAATTATGCAAATTGCCCGCATAGGTAAGAGCATCGAGAACAATTACACGATCCTCAGGATAATTCTCGCACCAATGATGAACAAAATTCGAGCCGATAAATCCTGCTCCACCAGTAATTACTATGCTTCTAGCTTGATTTTCTGTCGCCATGGCCACCTCTAGCAAAAGTTCGCTACTTATTTTAGGCTTTTTTGCTTCACACTTCTTCATCAAAAGTGATCTGATCGGAGTGATAATCCGGCGGTTCAACGTGAATTAAAATTCTCACAGGGCTAAATTGTTGGCTTAATCTTGCTTCCACCGCTTCCGTGATTGCGTGAGCAGTTTCTACATCTTGAGCGGAGACAATTAGGTGCATTTCTATAAATACCTGTCTTCCTACCACTCCCCGAGATGCGATCGCATGACAATTAAGCACCCCCGGCACCTCCAGGACAATTTGATGAATCACTTCAGGAGCGATCGCCATTTCATCCACTAACAAAGGTAAATTCTCCATCAGGACTTTCCAACCACTGCTAAACACCAAAAAAGCGACGGGAAAGGACAAAATCACATCTAACCATTGTAATTGGGGAATATTAGCCGTATTGCCCACCCAAACCCCAACTAACCCCAATAAAACCGTAATTGTCACCCACACATCACTCATGGTATGACGAGCATCGGCAATCAAAATCACACTACCGACACGCTGCCCCACGGATCTCTCATAATAGGTGACAAAAATATTCACCCCTAAAACGATAATTAATAGCCATAATTCCGGACCTGCAATCTCGACGGGTTTGCCTCCTTTGATAATACTCATGACCGCCCCTTGCAAGATTTCAAAACAGGCAATCCCCAAAAATGCGGCGATCGCTAAAGCTCCGATCGCTTCGTATTTCAGATGTCCGTAGGGATGATCTCGATCGGGATAGGGAGAGGAAAACCGCATCGCCACCAATCCCAAGACATTATTAGCACTATCGGTGACACTATGGAGAGCATCCGCTTGCAGACTCAAAGAACTAATTCTCAAACCCACCCCCGCTTTGATCGCCATAACCAAAATGTTCAGCAGCAGGGTGATCCAAAGAACCTTTTGGACGGTAGCCCGATTATCTTTTAAAACAGCCACAGGATTATCAGTTATCAGTGATCAGTGTTAATTTTCCCACTCCTATCTCCGTTTTTTTTCCTTTTTACTTTTGGCTCTTCTAGAGTACTGGACAGTGGGAAGTTCTTGCCGGGGGGGGGGAATCTGACTATCCCCAGGATGTTCAGGCCCACATTCCGCACCCTAAGTGTCACAACGTCTCAAAAGAGGAAGGGGCGTGAGCCAAAATACTTATCTAGAGGAGTGAGTTGGCGGCAAGCTGCCGGCAACTAAGCCGAAAATTTCA
>NZ_SFBO01000128.1:0-6292 GCF_007095705.1 Microcystis sp. Msp_OC_L_20101000_S702 | reverse complement strand
CCAAGGGTGGTTCATCACTCCATAAATCCGTGGGGGGACAGGTAACTTCTGGTAAAATGTCGAGAGTTGTCATAGTTTTTCCCCTGGCTGGGACATTGATCTAATTATAACAGCTATGAGTCAGTAGTAGTACAGGGTGAGAGCATCTCAAATGCTATTGACAATTGGCCAATTTTGTGATCCGCGTGGGCATTTCAAGTGGTACCAGTCAATCAGAATAGCTACGAAATCGACCCATTTGGTCGATTTTTGCTTAACAATTGAGATAGCCAATTCTGATCAAATATGCCTGAATCGCTCTCTGGGTAAGTAACTCACATCAAGTCCCTTTTGTCAAGGATTGTTAAGATGCGCTTACCCTGGGTCAAGTAGGATTAGTTGGAAAATCGCCAGTCAAGGAAAAACCCGATAATTCAACCTATTCCCTCGGATCAAAATCCGGCAGCGTCCCCAGCTTGCGAATGGTCACTTTAACATCCATAGACAAAAAGTCATCGGCATCACCAAACCAAGAACCGGAAAGAGGTATGATTTGACCGGGATGACGAGCGATCGCCACTCGAATTAAATCAAAGCCGGCGGTAATTTGATTAGTCGGATCATAATTACGCCAACCGGCCCCCGGTAGATAAACCTGTAACCAAGCATGGGTAGCACCAGAGCCAGTCATCCCCACTTCACCACCGTCGAGGGCAGCATCGTAGAGATAGCCACTGACAAAACGACAGGCTAAACCCAATCTTCGCAAAGCTTCGATCATCAACCAAGCATAATCGCGACAAGTTCCCGACTTTAGCCGCAGGGTTTCTCCGGGGGATTGAGTTCCTTCACTCTCCCTGGATTGGTAGGTAAAATTATCTTTGATAGCCGCCATCATTCTTGCCATGGCATCGAGGGTATCATCTTGGTTCCCCGCTACAAAACTTTTGGCCCAAGCTGCCAGGCTGCCGTCGGCATCCTCGGCGTGGGGACGCATAAACGCCACTAGATCTAACCATTCATCGGGGGTGTACTGGATGGGAATTTCGATCGCCCGTTGAGCGAGGGGAAAATCAGCGATCGCTTTTAAGCCAAAATGTTCCGCCCGTAATCGACAGGTAACGATTAATTCTGACGCTGGTTCAGCAAATTCAATCCCTACCACGTTGTTAGATAGAGTATCCATAGTCCAGCGCGTTTTGGCGGCAATATTCGCTTCTACAGAATAACTGATAATTCTTTCACCGTGACCGGCACTAGGCAAAAAAATCGCCCGATGTTCCCCAAAAGTTACCGGTTTACGATAATGATAGGTGGTGATGTGTTCCAAGTCGTAGATGACACTCATCCTGATTATCCTTAATAAAGTAGCTGGTTATAATTAAATTGAAGATGGTTCCCCCCTTGATCCCCCCTTAATCCCCCCTTAATAAGGGGGGTATCTGACAATTTTTAACACCCACCCACTTAATCACTGACAACTGATAACCGATAACTGATAACTGATAACTGATAACTGATAACTGAAATGACCTCTGACCCGTTCCTCGATCAAGCTTGGAATACCGAAGACCTAGAACAAGCGCTTCGAGGTGTCGGCACTATTCAAGAAGAACTCAACTATAATCAGGCACGCAATTCTCTGAGCAAACTTGTTGAGCGTCTGGATCTTACCTCGATCGAGAAAATTGGTCTAGAAGCGGAGATCGATCACCTAGTGGCCTTGCTAGAAAAACTCGATCGCTCCCTGATTCAAATTGCCGCTTTTGGTCTGGTGGGCCGGGGAAAATCCTCGATTTTAAATGCTCTGGTCGGTCAAGAAATCTTTACAACCGGTCCTCTACACGGAGTTACCCGCACCATTAAAGGGGTAAATTGGCAGTTGAGCAGCGATGATACTTTCCCCAATCTAGCGCGTCTGACCCTGAACGGCCAGGGTAATGCTCAGGTGCAATTGCTTGATACTCCCGGTATTGATGAGGTAGATGGGCAAACGAGGGAAATTCTCGCCTGTCAGGTGGCGCAGCAGGTGGATTTAATCCTTTTTATCATCTCCGGTGATATGACCAAAGTGGAATTTTCCGCCCTGGCCAAGTTGCGGGAAGCGGGAAAACCGATGATTTTGGTCTTTAATAAAATCGATCAGTATCCGGAAGTCGATCGCCTCGCTATCTATGAGAAAATCGCCTCAGAACGGGTGAAAGAACTACTCTCCCCCGATGAGATCGTTATGGTGGCGGCCTCTCCCCTCTTGGCGGAGACGGTTAAAGGGCAGGATGGGCGGCTTAAAACGCAACGATTTCGGGGAAACCCCCAGATAGAAGCCCTGAAACTCAAAATTTTGGAAATTCTAGAGCGAGAGGGTAAATCGCTGGTAGCCCTCAATTCTATGCTGTATGCGGACGAGGTAAACGAGCAAATTGTCGCCCGCAAAATGGCTATCCGTGATCGCGGCGCCAATCAATTGATTCAAAAAGCAGTGATGATCAAAGCATCGGCGATCGCTCTCAATCCGGTGACGGTGTTGGATTTGTTTACGGGAGCAGTTATCGATCTGGCCATGATTCTCGCTCTTTCTCGCTTATACGGCATCGATTTAACTCGTCGGGGGGCGATCGCTCTTTTACAAAAAATTGCCCTCAATATGGGGGGTATTAGTGCCAGCGAATTTTTAGCGGTTTTGGGCTTAAGTTCCCTCAAAGGACTGCTTGGCCTCTCGATTCCTGCCACTGGCGGCATTTCTCTCCTTCCCTATACTTCGATCGCCCTGACTCAAGCGGGGGTTGCCGGTGTATCCTGTTACGCGATCGGCCAAGTGACGAAAACCTATCTCGCTAATGGGGCCACCTGGGGACCCGATGGCCCGAAGGCAGTGGTAGCCAGTATTCTCGATTCCCTCGACGAAACCTCGATTCTCAACCGGATTAAGCGGGAATTAGGCTCAAAATTGGCGGGTGGGGGACTTTTCAGTGATCAGTAAACAGTAATCAGTAATCAGTGAACTGAAGGCAACAGGCAATAGGCTCCCAGAAAGAATCTGGCAATTCTCCTACCTAAAAAGAAGGTTAGAAACTGAGTAAATTAAAGCTTTTAGCTTAACAAATTTGGTATTAGATTCAGCCCTTGTGAACTGAAAATTCAAATCTGACCACTGATAACTGATAACTGATCACTGATAACTGATCACTGACTCGATCAATCCAAGAAATGCTTACTATGGACGATCGCCGCTATAGTAACTACTGCTCCTTGAATTTGATAGATCAGACGGTAGGCATAGGCAGACTTTTCTCGGATGGTATCATCGCTAAATTCGGCGCATTTTTTCGCTTCTAGGGGACAATTTTCTAAAGAATAGCTTATATCAAGAATTCGACGCACGACGGCCGCCGCGTAGGACGGGGAATCTCGACTAATATAAGATGCGATCGCATCCACGTCTTCAATTGCTTTGGGCGACCAGACAAGGCGATAATTCACTCGATCAGCCATTTGTTTAAAAGACCCTCAACTTCTTCTTGGGGGATTGTATTCTCTAGAGAAGCAGCGCTCAAACTTTGACGCACCTTCTCCAGAACGTATAAATGATACTGAATATCTTCAATTGAACAATCATCTGGTAATTGATTCAAGAGGGATTCCACTTTTTGTCTAATGCTATTCATACAAGTTTGACCGAAGTTTTTAAGGAAAAGTATAAATTTAAATTATCTATCAACTATAATCTATAGCAGTTATCTTAATAGTGAGGTACGAAGTATCTGGTTTTAGGGAACAGGGAACGGTTAACAGTAGCCAGTCGCCAAGAGATAATGCCAAATTTCTTTATACTTCATCTTTAAGAGAAACGCTATATCATAGATAGAAAACTAATAGTCACGCATCCTATCTTATGCCATAGTCCCCAGAAAAGCGAGAAAAAGTTAAGAATAGATAAGGTGATTATCTCGCTTTTGTAACATTGGGGCGGGTATTCTGTTAAGAATACTTAATAATTCTCCTATCTGCTCAATCCCCGCAACTTTTAGGGATTATTGACCAATAAGCATCGAGCGGCCACAAGACCCCCCCCCAATCGCAGCAATTTTTTGTTACATTAGTTTACAGTTCCCTCAACGCCCCAATGGGTTATTAATTTTAATGTCTTCTTCGGTTCCTTCGTCGGATTTTATACCCTTAATCGGTCAAGAAACAGAAATCTTTAACTGGGCAAAATCCCATTATCGTAATCATACCTTTGCCAAAGATGAAAAAGTCGCCACACGCCCCGGACTGTTATACTTTGTCGAATCTGGGGCGATTCGTATTGTTGGTAAGGCACAAGTTAACGTTATCGACCAAAAATTTCCCCGTCAACTACCTATTGCTGATAGTGAGGAAGTATTTCTCGGTTTTGTGGGTGCAGGTCAACCTTTTGAGATTGTTTCTCAATTTCCCTTTCAATTACAAGCCCAAGCTCATCTAGACGGAACCAAGTTAGTCTGGTTATACTGGGAAGACCTACAACAATGGCCGCAATTGCGATCGGCTGTTATGGAAACTTTTCGCCATCAATACCAGCGTAAGTTATTTTGGTTGAGTATTCTCGGTCAAAAACGCTCCCTCGATCGATTAATGGGGTTCTTGGTTTTATTACTGGAAGAATACGGTCAACCCTGTGTAGAAGGCTATTATCTCCCCTATCCCCTAACTCACGCTCAAATTGCCAGTGCCATCGGCACTACCAGAGTAACAGTAACAAGATTAATCGGTAAATTGCGACAACAAAATTCGATCTTTTTTAAGCAGGATAATCTTATCGGATTGCCCAGTTTATTTTTGAGTCATAATTAATTTTTCTGCGGTGTTGCTGACTCACGCTATGAATGCTAACTGTGCATCCTATCCAAAAGTTAAGTAGGTAGGCGTTAAAAATCATCAGATACCCCCCTTATTAAGGGGGGATTAAGGGGGGATCAGCACCCCCCTTATCAAGGGGGGAAGGGGGGATCAAACCTAAAATCCATTTTTAATTTAATTATAACCAGCTACTTAGTTTGGCTCCAGGTTTTAAAAACCCCACACAAGCAGATTCCTATCACAAATCAGCAACCCCAGAAATCTATTATGACCGCACAAACCCCGCTATTGCTCTCCGTTCTCTACGAGGAAGATTTTGTTCTCTGGACAGAAAAAACCGCCGAACTTTTAAAGCAAAAAGAGTTTGACAGGGTGGACTGGGAAAATCTGATCGAGGAAGTAGAGTGCATGGGAAAAAGCGAGCGCCAAGCTGTCGAAAGTTTATTAACTCAACTATTAATCCATCTTTTAAAACTGAGTTATTGGACAACGGAAAGAGAACGAAATGCGCGTCATTGGCTAGGAGAGATAGCCACTTTTCGAGTGCAACTGAAAAAAAAGATCAAAACCCCAACGCTAAAAAATCATGCCATTAATTCCTTTGGGGAGGCCTATTCAGACGCAAGACAAACCCTAATTGATGGGAGAATTGTCGATAAAAATATAATTCCCCTAGAGTCTATATTCACTCTCGAACAAGTATTAGACGGAGATTGGTTCCCCATCGATATCTCACCTTTTTTTACGGAAAGTTGAGAGCCACTGATACTTAAATAGTTAGATGTTAAAAACTGTCAAAAACCCCCCTTATTAAGGGGGAATTTATCTTCAATTTAATTATAACTAGCGACTTAGTTCGAGGTTATCTCAAAATAATCTGGAGGACGAGCTTTTCCCTCATGTCTGACGTTTATCTAATTGCTGGCCCCAATGGTTCCGGGAAAACCACCGTCGCTAAAAAAATTTTACCCAACTTTTTAGGCGTTATCGAGTACGTTAACGCCGATGAAATTGCCGCCGGACTCTCACCTTTTAATCCTGAGTCGGTTGCTATCCAAGCAGGACGGTTGATGTTAGAAAGACTGATAACACTGAAGTGCCAAGGAATAGATTTTGCCTTTGAAAGCACCCTGGCATCCCGACATTTTGCCCGTTTTTTGAGAGACTGTCAAAGTTCTGGCTATAGGCTCAATCTTATTTATTTTTGGCTACAAAGTCCACAATTAGCTTTAGAGAGAGTTCACAAAAGGGTAGCCAGTGGCGGTCATAATATTCCTGAAGATGTGGTTCGTCGTCGTTATGAGCGGGGACGTAATAACCTCATGCAGTTGTATTTACCTTTATGCGATACTTGGATTATACTTTAGACGTTCATAATCTGAGATTTATTAAACTTCTGAAATCGTAGAGTCAGCAAGGAATCCAGTTCTTTTTTATGTTTCAGATGGGCATCATTCAGACATTCATAAATAGC
>NZ_SFBO01000127.1:0-15365 GCF_007095705.1 Microcystis sp. Msp_OC_L_20101000_S702 | reverse complement strand
CTTGACATATTTTCTAAATGTAAAACAATTCCTATATCGGTAATAATTTGATAATTGGTAACGACAACTCCTTCTAGGTGAAGTAGCTCGGTCATTAACTTTAATTGTGGATTTGATGGTATAAGTATAGCTTGTGTCTAAAATTGCTGATCTTGGCTGTCTATATTTTAACCAATAAATTGCTGTATTGCAAGCATAGTCAGCTTTTAAAGATGAATTATTGTTTTATTGGTCAGCAATAATTGTCTGTTTTTTCTTTAATTTTACATGACAAGTTCGGAAGAGCCAAAACTTCTCATTCTCTCCACCTAGTTTCGGAGAATGTTTCAAGATGGGCAAATTCAGACAAGATACGATTACTTCCGCCGTTGATTCTTGGGAACCAGGGAAAACGATGAAAGCACCGCTATATTCGATCACTTCTGGAACAACTCTTCCCCCGGGGATTGATGGTTTACCACTCGCTCAAACTCCTGAAATTCAGTGGTTAACATCAGGTCAACCGATTCTGCAAGGAGCGGGAGTGGAAAATGTCGGGGTTTCCCTATCCCATGATGAGCAATTCTGTCTGTGTGTCTCCGGTTATGGTCGGCAAGGGTGCGATATCGCCCCCATTACTCAACGAAGTCCCCAAGATTGGATCGCTTTACTGAGTTTTAAACGAGAACTTCTACTTCAACAATTACTCGCTCGAGGAGTAGAATCGATCGACCAGGCAGCAACTCGCATCTGGGCCGCCCTAGAAGCTCTCCGGAAAGCTACCCAAGCCATGGACATCGACTTAGTTTTAGAACGATCTCTCGGAGAAAATGTTTTATTTCGAGGCCTCGTTGCCGGTCAGTCTTTATCTGTGCTTACCTTTCCGGTGAAACTTACCCGCAATCCTCAAAGAATGGTAGCGGTGGTGGTCAATTCAACTCCCATTTCCTCCCCTCCCCAAACCACCGTTTCCACTCCCTTGCAAAAACTAATCTGGCGCTGGCCTGTGGGTTACAAGGAAACGGCAACCATTAGCCAAAATGTTTATTTTTCCTACTTCTTTCACTGGATGGGACAAGTACGAGACCGGGCAATTCAACCGATCCGTCATACCTTGGGGGAATATCTCAAAACGGGACGGTGGGGAATGGTAACCAATCGTAGCCAAGTAGAGATTTTTGGAGATTTAGGACTACAGGATCAAGTAGAAGTTCATTTTTGGGTGCAGGAAGTTTCTGAATCAACTGTTAATTTTGGTTACGACTGGTTTCGGGTGACAGAGCAAGAGATACGAGCAAAAATTGCCCATAGTACTTTAACCATGACTTGGACAGAAATTTCTCCTAGTCAAGGCTCAAAAATTCACCCCCTGCCCCAGTTTTTAGCGGATTTTATGGCGGGTCTTTATGAACCGATTCAAACTTCGCCAGTTCCTTCTCTTTTCTCCATGAGCAAGGAACTCTACCGCGGCCATTATCCCCGCGAGAAAGGAAAATTACTCCGGCAAGAATCCTTTCTCACCTCGTTAGAAGAAACGGATGCGATCGGAAATATTAACTTCGCCATCTATAGTGATTGGCAAGGTCGTTTATGTGATCGTTTCGGTTACTCCCTAGTCCCCGAATTCTATGGACGTTCTGGCCAACGAGGAGAATTTCGTTGTCTTCGTAGTCAGATTGACTATTTACGAGAAGCTCTCCCTTTTGAAGAAATTCACGTTTCTATGCAACTGAGGGCTGTATTTGAACGGGGAATGACCTTAGGTTTCGAGTATTTCCGTCAGGATGCGGCGGGTAATTTCCAGAAACTTGCCGTGGGAGAACAGGATGTAATTTGGCTTCTTGCCGATCAACAAGGCCAATTTCAACCCAGTTTTTTACCTTCGACTATTCAAGACGCTTTCTGAGCCGATCGCTCAATTTCTTGGCCGAATCTTTCCAGAAAAAAATCTAGCGAAGTTGAAGTATTCCCTAAATCAGTTTTTTCCTATCTCTTGAGCGGCTATATTCAAGCCACCAAAGTTTTTTAAATCCTAGGAGTTGTTACCGTGAAAAATATGTCTAATCGCCCTTACGATGTAATTATTATGGGGGCCGGGTTAGCTGGCCTTTGTCAAGCTCGACATCTAATGCTCAAAATTCCTAATATTCGGATCGCTATGATTGATCCTCGTCCCGAAAATCGGACAGAAAAGGATCTCAAATTAGGAGAATCTACAGTTGAAGTAGCGACACTATTTTTTGGCAAAGATTTAGGATTGTACGAATATTTAATTGAAAATCATCCCCCGAAATACGGTCTGAATTTTCACTGGCCCAAGCGCAATGATCAGACAAAAACTATCGATGATTACTTTCATATCTGGGCAAATCGGCAACCGGATTTAGCTTCGACGCAACTAAATCGCCCGAAATTTGAACGCGATCTGCTGAAAATGAATCGGGAAATGGGCGCAGATTTTTATAATGGCCGGGTAGTGGATATCGATTTGACCCCGAATGATCAACTACATACCGTTAAGGTTAAATTACCAAACGAGTCGATCGAGTTACAGGGTAAGCATCTTGTAGATGCAGCTGGAAGAAGATTTTTAATCGGCAAGAAAACTAATAATATTAGTTTCGATTCTAAGGATTTGTATGGGGTAAATACTGGTTCAGCTTGGGTTCGGGTTCAAAATGTCGATCGAACAATTTTTCATTCTGGTTACGACCCCACAGGAGCAAGCTGTAGTCATTACTACGCCACCAATCACTGGTTTGGTAAAGGTCATTGGTTATGGATGATTCCCACTGATATAGAGACAATGGAATTATCGATCGGTGTGATTCACCACCATGATTATATTTCCAGTGAAAGCCTCAATAGTAAGGAAAAATTCTATGAATTTCTCAAGGCAAACCATAATATTCTCTATCAATTGGTCGCCAGTGCCGAGAATATTGATTTCCACTACTGGCCGAGGCTCGCTCACACCAGTAAAACCCTATACTCTCCCGATAATTGGTATGTGATTGGCGATTCTGCTTGTATTTTTGATGCTTTTTATTCTCTCGGATCGACGATGATCGTATCAGCGATCGATAGTATTACAGAGATTATTCACGCCAAGTTAGCCGGAGAAGTCAACGCGGCGGAAAAATGCCAAGCCTACAATCAATTCAATCTGACTCTGATCAACTCGATTAATCTCTTTATGCATAACCATAGTCGTCACTTGGGAGATGCCAGTATTATGAGTTGGCGAATTTACTTTGAAAACATGATTTGGTTTGGCATTTTGATCCCCATTT
Source organism: Microcystis sp. Msp_OC_L_20101000_S702 (assembly GCF_007095705.1). Lineage (NCBI taxonomy): Bacteria > Bacillati > Cyanobacteriota > Cyanophyceae > Chroococcales > Microcystaceae > Microcystis > Microcystis sp. Msp_OC_L_20101000_S702. The sequence continues at coordinate 12,093 of NZ_SFBO01000127.1, read as the reverse complement.
TTGTGGGCAAATGGCACTTAGACTTAGAGTTTATCCCCCAGTTCGTCCAAACTTTCCAAACAACCCTCAGAAGTCTAGTTTATGAAATTCACGATCAGTTCGATCAACTGGTGGACGAAAAGAAAAATATCGGCTTAATGGATTGTTACCGTAGTGATCAACTGATTTGGAACTATCACACCCCTAAGCGTTATACCCACGCCCTCGAAAATGCCCAATATGAACCAAAACAAACCAGCGTATTTACCAGCATGAAGAAAACCTTCTTCTATCTGACCATTTGGTATCTAAAACTGCAATGGAAAAGTGGCGGTCTGTCCCAAGTTTGCCACTCCCGTTCTCTGGGGACAATGGCAAAATTATTGACCACCTCTATTTACATTGGTCTGGGAGATATCATCTATAGTTTAACTGGGAATCATGGCAGCGAAAGCCGATTGATCGCCGAAATGAGACAGGCTTTTCAAGAGTATCAGTATGGGGATACCCTTCAACCTTGAATAGTCGAGGGAGTAGATACTAAATCTCCCGAAATGGAAGCGGAAAAAGTTCCCTTGCAAGTGTAGATATTTCCTGGGGCAAATTACCCCATTTAGACAATGTTTACCCTCCGAAAAAAAGCTGATTTCTTTGCTCTCTTTCTCATCAAAAATATCCCTGCTCTTGTTCAATTATCCAATCTTAGGAGGAATTATGCGACGTATTTTCATCACTGGTGCTTCTAGTGGCATTGGCCAAGCTTTAGCGATTAAATTAGCGCAAGAGGGTCATATTTTAGGATTAGCAGCCCGTCGTCAAGATAAGCTAGAACAGGTTGCCCAACAAGTACAGGCAGCGGGGGGTAAGGCCTACCTTTATCCTCTCGATGTGCGCGACCGTCGCCAACAATTCGAGGCGATCAATCATTTCGCCGGGTTAGGGGGTTTAGATGCCGCCGTAGCCAACGCCGGATTCGGCATTACAAAGCCGATTTTGGCAACCAGCGAGGAGGAAGCCCGAGAATTATTCGATGTGAATCTCTTCGGCTTACTCTACACCTTACAAGCTAGCGCTCCCCATCTTCACGAAGGTGTTTTTGTCGGCGTTTCTTCTGTCGTTGCCTATGCTTTGCCCACGGGTTACGGGGTTTATAGTGCCTCGAAAAGCGCGGTTTCATCCCTACTCACCGTTGCTCGCCGCGAGATGGGCCATCAATTTAAAGTCGTTTTGGTGAGTCCTGGGGAAACTCAGACAGAATTTTGGCCAGTTGCCCCAAAGCGTTCCGGGCATTTAATTGATGGTCGTTCTCCAGTGCCGATGGCTTCAGCCGATACGGTGGCGGCAGTAATTGCCCGAGCGATCGAGCGTCCCCAACCGAATGTTTTTATGAATTGGACAGAGCGTTTATTGCCCATCCTACGGGGTGCTTTTCCGGCGGTTCTGGAACATCATTATCGAGTAGTTGAACAGCATTAAATTTCCTCTGGAAATCAGGGGTACCCCTGATTTCCTCCCTGACTTTTTCGAGTGAAATTTTGAAACTCTGGAGAACATAGAACGATGAATCCCCTGCTCGATCGAGTATGTATTATCGGTGCTGGTGCTTCAGGCATCGCAGCTTGTAAGGTCTTAAAAGAGCGAAGAATTGCCTTTGATTGTTATGAAATGAGTAACCGTGTGGGCGGTCTTTGGGTCTATAACAATGCCAATGGTTTATCCAGTGCCTATCGCTCCCTGCATATTAACACATCCAAACAACTGATGCAATACTCCGATTATCCTTTATCAGAGGAGTATCCTAATTTCCCGCATCACAGTCAAATCGCTCAATACTTTGATGATTATGCCGAGCATTTTGGCCTTAAGCCCCATATTCATTTTCAAACAAAAGTCGTTAAAGCTGAACCTCTAGAATTGGGTGGTTGGCAAATTACTCTCGACGATCAATCTTGCCATAATTATCGGGCCCTAATTGTTGCCAATGGACACCACTGGAATCCTCGTTGGCCTAACCCGTCTTTTCCTGGAGAATTTGATGGCAAACAAACCCATAGTCATTACTATAAGAGTGGGGAAATTTATCAGGATAAAAATATTGTTGTAGTCGGTTTTGGCAATTCTGCGATGGATATTGCCGTTGAAGTATCTCGGATTGCTCGAAATACTTACTTATCCGTAAGACGCGGCTTTCATATTATTCCTAAACACGTTTTAGGAACCCCGCTTGATCTAGCGCCAATTCCTCGTTTTTTACCGTTCTCCTGGAAATTAAAAATTCAAGCTTTTGCGGTGAAATTGCAGGTGGGAAAATTAAGCCAGTATGGTCTCCCCGATCCCGATCATCCTTATATGCACGCTCATCCTACCATCAGTTCCGATATTTTTTCCGCCCTATCTCACGGACGAGTTAAACCGAAACCCAACATTCAAAAGTTAGATGGAGATGGAGTGATCTTTGTGGACGGAAGCCGAGAAAAAGTGGATGAAATTATCTATTGCACTGGCTATAACGTGAGCTTTCCTTTTTTCCGTTCAGAAGTGATCGAGGTTAAAAATAATGAGGTACAACTATTCCATCATGTTTTTCACCCTGACTATCGCGATTTATTTTTTATTGGCCTATTACAACCGATCGGTCCGGTTATGCCGATCGCTGAATTACAAAGTCAGTGGATTAGTCAATACTTATTAGGAGAGTACAAGTTGCCCGATTCTAGGACAATGAAACGGGAAATCTTCCAAGAAAAAGAACAAGTTTGTCAACGTTACGGTTATTCAGCCCGTCACACAATGCAAGTGGATTATGAGCCTTATATTGCTCGTGTGAAAAAGGAGATGAAAAAGGGTTCCAGGGGAGCGGTACCTCTGCTCCAATCTGAAGCCAATTCTTTGTTACCAGCCCACATTGTTAGCACGATCAGCTAAATTTTCTGTTCCACTGTCTCTATTTACTCCTGTTCTCGGTAATTGTCATGATCAAAACCACTAATTCTGTTCGGCAATTCGTCTATGATGTTGTGATTATGGGTGCTGGTTTTGCGGGCGTTTGCCAAGCCCGTCACCTGATGCTTAAGGTTCCCAATATCAAGATCGCTTTAATCGATCCTCGTCCAGAAAATCGTAGCGATAAGGATCTAAAAATTGGCGAGTCAACGGTAGAAATTGCTAATTTATTTATTTGTAAAGAGTTGGGTCTTTACGAATACATGATTGAAAATCATCCTCCCAAATTTGGCTTAAATTTTCACTGGCCAAAAGATTCTCACAAAACCGATACCATCGAGGATTACTACCATATTTGGACGAATCGACAGCCCCCCCTTGCCTCTAGCCAAATGAATCGAGCTAAATTTGAGCGGGATCTGTTACGAATGAATAAGGAAACGGGAGTTGATTTTTATAATGGTCGTGTCGTTGATGTTACTATTCATCCCGGAAATGATCCCCATCAAGTCAAGGTTAAATTGCACGATGAAGTGATTGAATTAACCGCTAAACATTTAGTAGATGCCGCTGGTCGTCAATTTATTATCGGCAAAAAAACGGATAATGTTATTTTCGATCCGGAGCATCTTTGTGGTGTAAATACGGGTTCGGCATGGGTACAGGTTAAAAATATTGATCGAACTCTTTTTCACTCTGGCTATGATCCAGAAGCCACATCCTGTAGTCACTACTATGCCACTAATCACTGGTTCGGGCAAGGTCATTGGCTATGGATGATTCCCACGGACACAGACACTCAAGAAATTTCGATCGGAGTTATCCATCATCATGAAATTATTCCCGCCGATTATCTAAATCAAGAACAGAAGTTTTACGCATTTCTCAAAGCTAATCACAAACTTCTTTATGATTTATTGAGCAGTGGAGAGAAGATCGATTTTCACTACTGGCCGAGAATCGCTCACACCAGTAAGGAAGTTCTTTCGGCAGATAATTGGTATGTGATTGGGGATGCGGCTTATATTTTCGATGCTTTTTATTCTATGGGTACATCCCTGACCACTTTTGCCATCGAAAGTGTTACTGAAGTCATTCGATCGAAGTTAGCAGGAGAAGCAGATGCCGAGGTTAAACGCGTAGCTTACAACCAATTTAATCTCGCACAAGCGGAAGGAGTGAATCAACTTATGCGCGATCACAAAACTCAACTCGGTCATGCCAGTATCATGAGTTGGCGAATCTATTTCGAGTACATCTGGTGGTTCGGAATTTTGGTACCCCTGTATGTGGGAAAATGGCATCTCAATGTTTCCTTTATTGAGGGATTTGTCAAGATTCATCGTCAGACAGTCAATTCACTTTTTGTCGAGATTTACGAACAATTAAATCAATTAGTTGAACGAAAAGCTAACCTAGGCTTACTGGATTGTTATCGAGGGGATCAGCTACTAGGTGACTATCAACCGCTAGTCCATTTTGATAGCTTCCTAGAAAATGTTCAATATGAGCCTTTTCGTAGTAACATCTTTACGAGCATCAAATACACTCATTTCTATGGAGCGATTTGGTATCTCGTTTTTCAGTGGAGGGGGTTTGGTTTGGGGGGAGTAATAGCTCCTAAACATCTCTATCACTTCCTGCGACTCTTGCTTTTGTCAGGGGTCGCCTCGTTCGGAGAATTTTATCATCGATTAAAGATGAAAAAAATTCCTCATAATCATCAAATTGCTTGCACAACTGAGGAATTTAAACATTATCAATATCAATCTTCTTTAAACCCTTGGTTTTAGCCGTGTTTATCAAGGGTGTTTTCTAGGAATAGGTGCGGCTAGGATGATCAAGTAATATGATTAATAGCCACCTATTTCTTTCCTGACAACTCTCCATTCTTGCTCTTAAGAATTACTCGGAAAAAGTCATGTTTACCTATGAAGAAATTCATCAAGGGGTCAAATCGTTAGGGCTAAATCTGACCGAAAAAGAATTAGCATCTCTACAGTCTGGCAATCTAGTTTCGTTAGAGCAAAGACGCTTAAGTGAAATTGGCTCTATTTTTATCCTCGCTGCTGCTCTTTGTCCTCTCAATTCAGACCAAAAAAGAAAAACTCCCCTATTTCTCGATATTTACGCTTCAGAGCAACCCGCATCTAATCAACAAGGTATCCCGGTTTATTGCTGGTCAAAAAAACCATCCGAACGAGCTTGTCTTTATCTATTTTTAGCCAATGGAATTCCTTCTTGTCAGATCGTGGTAACTTTTTGTCAATTGCCAGAGGAAATAACTTCTTAGGGAATTGTTTTGCTCAATTTTAATAGCATTTCTCAGAAAATGTGTTTTTATTTATTTCCGAAAACCTCAAGATATGTCCACAAGTAAAAGGTTATCTGTCTCGCTTATTTTTCCTGAATATTGGTTGAGGACACATCCTCTCCGAACAATAACCTTTCAAGCTTTTGGGATTGGTTCTCTTTCCTTACTCTGTGCAGGAGTAATACAATCTTCGGTTCAAGCGAGTAGCTTTAATATTGACCAAATCTATGTTTTTGGTGACAGCAACGTAGATATAGGTCGAGTGTATCAGGCTACTGGTGGAGCATTTCCACCGGCTCCCCTGTATGCCGAGGGACGTTTTACCAATGGCCCGGTTTGGGTGGAATATCTAGCCCAATCTCTGGGATTAACAGTTAATGCCGCCACCAATTTTGCTTTTGGCGGAGCGAATACGGGGACGCTGAACACGATTAATCCAAGTTGGCCAGGAGTCCTCACGCAAGTCAATCAATATCTTAATAGCGTAACGGTCGCCGATCCTCGGGGACTATATATCATCGCTGCCGGAGCTAATGATTATCTGTTTGGCGGCATCACTGAGCCAGTAGAGGCGGTGAACAATCTAGAAATTTCTATTCGCGCTCTTGTTGGCATGGGGGGCAACTAAATCATGGTCAGTAATCTTTTCGATTTAGGAAAAGTGCCTCTTGTGCAAGGGACCGGACGAGAAGCGGCTCTCAATCACTTCACCACAGAGCATCGAGACCTGCTATTTACTCGAATCAACCATTTGCAAACAACCTTTGGATCCCAGGTGAAAATTATGACTCTAGATTTCTGGGATAGTTTCAACCAATTACAAGCCAATCCCGCTCGTTTTGGGTTTAGTAACCTAACAGAACCCTGTCTAGTCACTAATCCGGTTGTGAGTGTTTGTAGTGATCCCGATAGTTACTTTTTTTGGGATCAACTCCATCCCTCGACCGCCGGACAAAGAGCAATCGCCGCCGTTGCTCAATCGAGCTTACAGTCCACCCCCGAACCAGCTACCGGTGGGGCTATATTCTTCGTTTCTGCCCTTGCTTTCATCGGTCGAATGATCCGAAAAAATCCCTAACTCCCTCCCCGTCGGCCTTTGTACAGTCTCGGTAGTTTCCTGTTTTGCCCTTATTTTTTGGTTAGAATCAACTAAACAATGGTTAAATCTGCATTTTTTGTGAAACCTAGAGGCTGGATAACAAGTGTTACTGTCATTACAGTTGCTATATTAACTGGTTCGAGTGCTACCTATTTTCTCTTACGTTTTCGAGGGAATAGCCCCGCTCCAGCGGCGATTTATTCCCCATCGAAGATTAGTCCCACTGCTATCTCCGCCAGAGGCTATCTCGAACCCAAGGGAGAAGTGATTAAAATCTCGGCCCCTGCTTTCATGGAGGGAACGAGGGTAGCCCAACTCCTAGTAAAACAAGGAGATCATCTGAAAAATGGTCAAATTATCGCAATTTTAGACAACCATGAGCGCCTTCAAGCTGCTTTAACCCAAGCCGAAGCCCAGAGGAAAATATCCGAGGCCCGTTTAGCGCAAGTTAAAGCGGGGGCAAAACAGGGAGATGTGGCCGCACAAGATGCTCGTTTCCAAAAAACACGAGCGGAATTAAGGGGACAGATTGCTACCCAACAGGCGACCATTGCCAGTTTAGAAGCGGAGTTACAAGGGGAAACCTCGGCCCGAAAGGCAACTATCGAACGAATTCGGGCCGAATTAATCAACGCACAAACGGATTGCCGTCGTTATCAAACCCTGTACCTAGATGGGGCTGTACCGGAGCAAGAACGGGACCGCTTTTGTCTACAAGCCGAAACCATAGCTAAAAGTTTACAAGAAGCGGAAGCGAATCTGAATCGAATTGAGCGCACCATGAAGCAACGTATTCAGGAGGCCAAAGCCAATCTTGATCGCACCCGAACCACCCTTGCTCAAGAGATCAAAGCCAATCAAGCGGCTTTAGAAGCGGTCGCCGAAGTTCGTCCTGTCGATGTCCAAGTTGCCGAAGCCCAATTAATATCTGATCAAGCCTTGGTAAAACGGGCCCGAGCCGAATTAAACCTAGCCTATGTAAAAGCACCAAAAAGCGGTCAAATTCTGAAAATTCGTACCTGGCCCGGAGAAGTTGTCGGCAATGAGGGGATTGTTGATTTAGGTGAAACTGGGGAAATGTATGTTCGCGCAGAAGTTTACGAAACAGACATTCAACGGGTGCGAGTCGGACAAACCGCTACGATTCGGAGTGATGGTTTAGCCGGAGAATTAACGGGAGTTGTTAGCGAAATTGGTTTACAAGTGGGCCGGCAAAATGTTCTTGGTACTGATCCGGTAGCCGATGCCGATGCCAGGGTAGTGGAAGTGAAAATTCGCCTTACCCCCGAATCGAGCACCCAAGTATCTGGCTTAAGCAATTTGGAAGTGACGGTGGTAATTGAGGATAGCAATGCCCAAAATCAAGGAGAAACCAAGTGAATAAGCGAAAATTATTCCAGAAACGAGGCACTAAGTTGGCCACGGCTTGGCTACAGCTAAAGCATCAAAAAGTTCGTCTACTGGTGGCTCTTTCAGGCGTAATTTTTTCCGTGGTGATTATTTTTATGCAGTTGGGGATTCGTGATGCTCTCTTCGATAGTGCCGTTCGTTTCCATCAAAGTTTACAAGGAGATATTTTTTTAATCAGTCCTCGCTCGACTGCCTTAATTGCGATGAAAAGTTTCCCAGAACGACGACTTTTACAATCACTTGCTTTTGATGAAGTCGATTACGTTAGCCCGATTTATCTCGATTTTGCTCAATGGAAAAATCCTAATACTCGTAATTATTGGCGTAATATTTTTGTCCTTGGTATTAATCTGAGATATCCCGTACTTAATTTGTCTGGAATTACCGAAAATATTGAGAAATTAAAAATGCCTAATACGGTATTATTTGATCAGGGTTCTCGTAGTGAATTCGGGACAATTGCCCAAGATTTTCGCAGGGATGGAAGCGTAAGCACAGAGTTGGGAAATCCCAACGGAAATCGCAAGGTTAATGTGGTGGGTTTATTTCAGTTTGGGACTTCCTTTGGCTCCGATGGAAATTTAGTGACTAGCCATATAAATTTTTTACGAATTTTTGACAATCGCCAGAAGGGCTTCATTGATGTGGGTTTGATTAAACTAAAACCAGATCAAGATATTCAAAAAACCCTAGAAAAACTCAGAAAATACTTTCCAAAAGATGTTCGAGTTTTGTCGAAAAGCGAATTTGTTAACTTTGAAAAAAAATATTGGCAAACTAGCACGGCGATCGGGTTTATTTTTAACCTGGGAGTTGCTCTAGGAATTATTGTTGGTGTGGTGGTAGTTTATCAAATTCTCTATACAAATGTTTCGGAACATCTTTCAGAATACGCCACCCTAAAGGCAATGGGCTATCGTCATCGCTATCTCTTATCAATGGTTTTACAACAGGCTTTTTTAATTGCTGTTCTTGGATATATTCCAGGTTTTTTGATCGCTAATATTCAATATGAGTTTACTAAAAATGCCACCTTATTACCTGTCAATATGTCGCTTGATCGAGCGGTTTTTGTCTTTATCTTAACCTTAGTCATGGCCTTCGTTTCGGGAGCCACTGCTGTTAAAAAATTGCAAGATGCCGATCCAGCCGATATTTTTTAGAAAAAAGAAACAAATATCTATACCTCATCTCAAGGAACAAAGCGGTCTATGGACGTTATTGATATTCAAAACCTCAATCACTATTTCGGTCAAGGAAAGCTGAAAAAACAAGTTCTTTTTCAGATCAACCTAAAAATCACAGAGGGAGAGATCGTTATTTTAACTGGCCCCTCTGGTTCCGGAAAAACAACCTTACTATCCTTAATCGGTGGCCTACGCTCTGTTCAAGAAGGAAGCTTACAGCATTTTGAAAAAGAATTACGGGGGGCTAGTGAAGAACAATTAGTCCAAACCCGCCGTCAAATTGGTTATATTTTTCAAGCCCATAATTTGTTACCCTTTCTAACCGCAAGACAGAATGTACAAATGTCGATCGAGCTTCAGGAACATCTCGGCGGACGGGAAACAGAAGAACGCGCTGCTTTGATATTAGAAAAAGTCGGCTTAGGACATCGGATCGACTATTATCCAGATAGCTTATCCGGGGGACAAAAACAAAGGGTAGCGATCGCGCGAGCTTTGGCCGGTAATCCCCCATTAGTTTTAGCCGATGAACCAACAGCCGCCCTCGATAGTAAAACGGGACGAGACGTGGTAAATTTGATGCAACGTTTAGCCAAAGAACAGCGCCGTACTATTGTACTCGTTACCCACGATAATCGGATTTTAGATATTGCTGATCGCATTGTTCACATGGAAGATGGACGCTTGTGCAGTTGCTAATAGCCATCTAGAGAAAACTCAGAAAAGGCACTCCTCAGCTTTTCGGCTAAGACTGGGATACCTCCACCGATAGATTCTGACACCAAATCTGTTTTTAATTGAGGAAACAACTTTTTTGTCTTAGCCTTAGTGGGAAGCTATTATATTTTCATGCTTGGCGGTGCCAACTTTGGCATCGAGAAGATCTCCTGAATCCTGAAAATGCAATCCCTAGACTTTACCACCCTCAGTGCCACTTGTGCCGAAATTGCTGCCCCTTGGCTGCCGGCCAGACTAGAACAAGTGTATCAAATTGATCGCCAAACCATCGCCCTCCATTTACGAACCTTCGATCGCAAGGGATGGTTAATTATTTCTTGGCATCCCCAAGGGGCGCGGATGCATATTGGTGATCCACCGCCGAAAGTCCCTGATACCTTCACTTTCAGCGATCAATTGCGTCATCAACTCAATGGTTTTGCCCTGACAAAATTAGCATTTGTTGCCCCGTGGGAAAGAGTCATTGATCTGCAATTTGCCAAACGTCCCGATGATCCGGCGCTGTGGCATTTGTATATAGAAATTATGGGCAAATATAGCAATGTCATTTTAACTGCGGCTGACAATCAAATTGTCACCGTTGCCCATCAAGTTAATGCTACCCAGTCTAGTGTTCGCACCGTACAAACGGGACAAACCTATCAACTACCCCCCGTTTTATTGGCAACAGACCCCAGTTTAGAAGAATCCTTGAGCAGTTGGCAAACCCGAGTTAGTTTAATCCCTAAAACTATCGAAAAACAGCTAGTTAGTACCTATCGTGGGGTTAGTCCCGTTATCGCTCGATCGCTGTTACAAAAAGCAAAAATTAACCCAAAATTAAATACGGATCAGTTAGATAATAATGATTGGGAAAAGCTCTTTTCGGCCTGGCAAGAATGGTTAAAAATCCTTGAAAATAAAACCTTTCAACCGGGATGGACGAGAGAAGGTTATACAGTTATCGGTGGGGAGATGCTGGCAGCGGCTAAAAATGTCCAAGAATTATTAAACCGTTATTATAGCGACCAAATTAATCAAGAAAACTTTCGACAACTACAGCAAAAATTAAACCAAAAAATCACCTCTTTACTGACTAAACTGCAAACTAAAGCGGCAGGATTTCAAACAAGACTAGCAGAATCTGCTCATGCTGATCGCTATAAAGAGCAAGGGGATTTATTAATGGCAAATTTACAGCAAATACAGCAGGGAATGACTAGCATTACTTTGGCGGATTTCCAAACAGGAAAACCTGTCATTATTCCTCTCGATCCCGAAAGAAATCCCGTGCAGAATGCCCAATATTTGTATAAACAACATCAGAAATTAAAAAGGGCCCGGTTAGCGGTGGAACCTTTATTAGAGGAAGTGGTCAGTGAAATTAATTATCTTGAACAGGTGCGATCAAGTTTAAGTCAACTAGAAAATTATAGCAGCAGCGAAGATTTAGAGTCATTAGACGAGATACAAGAAGAATTAATTCAACAGAAGTATCTAGAAAGCAATTACCAGCGTAATCGGACGAATAATAAAGAATCCGAACCCATGCGCTTTACTACTCCCTCTGGAGTCGAATTATGGATTGGCAGAAATAACCGTCAAAATGATCGGCTAACTTTTCGTAGTGCCACCGATTACGATATCTGGTTTCATAGCCAAGAAATCCCTGGTAGTCACGTTTTACTGCGTTTAACCCCCGGTACAGTTCCAGAAGCCGCCGATCTGCAATTTGCCGCTGATTACGCCGCTTATTATAGCCGCGCGCGCCATAGTGAACAGGTTCCCGTCGTCTATACCCGTCCTAAATACGTCTATAAACCCAAGGGCGCAAAGCCCGGTATGGTGGTTTACAAACAGGAAATAGTAATCTGGGGCTGTCCTCAGAGGGTTGAGGATTACCGCAAAAAATAATTTTTTACCAAATTGTTTACTTTTTTTTACACAAAATGGGTATTGTCTGTTACAATTTTTACTAGAGAGATAAATGCAGTTCAGGCGCTTGGGAACGCAAGAACTATATTTCCTCAGATTACAACAACAAACAACAGCAAACCAGTGGTAGCAGCCGATAGTCGAGGGAAAGACACAAAAAACCGACTATTTAGGTGATATTAAAGCGACCACTGGTATTTTATCTTAACCTAACCGGTTCTGTAACTCCGTGATCGTCCCCGTCTCACATTTTGTAGTGGTGCAAAATTAATTTCCATCCATCCAGAAGTATAACCTAAATTAGGGCTTGCTGAATAATGGTAAAACCCTTTTTAATTTTTCAATAGGATTAGTTTGATCGAAAATTTGGGTACAATCCCCCTCCTTTAGTGCTATCCATTAGTCAGATCTTTCTTAACAAAAAGAGAAGAAACTTAAAAAAAGGGGAAACGATTGATAGGTATAGTTTTGAAAGAAGGAATTAAGGTGGAGGTAAGCAAAAAAATGGA
>NZ_SFBO01000126.1:0-7293 GCF_007095705.1 Microcystis sp. Msp_OC_L_20101000_S702 | reverse complement strand
ACCGGCATCACCAAATAGGTCATCTTTAAACCTCCCAAGGGGGTAAAAATAACCGGTTGGGTACTAGCATTTAACTGCATTTGGATATCATTATTGGGTAAAGCCTTCAAACCGTCCATCAAGTATTTAACATTAAAGGCAATATCGCCACTTTCTCCCTGAATTTCCGCCGCCATGGACTCTTTAGCACTACCTAAATCAGGAGATTCCACCGCTAGGGATAAACGGTCATTTTCGCTATCGAGACTAAACTTGACTAAGTTATTCTTTTAGTCCGATAAAACCGCCACTAATTCCAAACAACGGATTAATTGTTTGCGGTCTAAAATTTAGGAATTAGCAGATAGAGTTACACTTTGTCGCCGCGAAGTATTTTGAATATATCAGTGACAATTCTGTTTCTAATTTCCTCTAAAGAACCTGATTTGACAGAATTTTTCTGACTTTCCAGGTAACTTTTAACCCCTTTAAATTGTTGTTCTAGATGACCACTATAGCGATTTTGTCCCAAAGAATAATCAGGATTATTCGATCTTATAATAGTTTGAGCATCGTGTAAATCATTCAAAAGATAGGCGACCTCTGGCCAATAGCTACTATATTTTTCGTAGTTATACAAAAAGAGAATTACTCGACAGGTTGCTGCAAAAATTTTCCCTTTAGCGGTAAACTGAGTTAACCGGTGAGGATATAAGCCTCTAATTTGAAAATCTTCGGGCATTTTTTGATCTTTATTTGGCTTTTGCTCGGTAAATATTCGCTGAAGATAGGTTTTTTCTCCTCTTTTTTCATCCACTGTTCCCTCAGATGCAATTGCCGCTCCTAAAGTAAACCTTTTCATCGCCATACGAATACGTTCTTCTAATCCTTCTTCCTGATTATCTTTACAAAGTTCCACCAGTCCCAACCCAAATAAAAGAAGACTAGCGTGAATACCAAATAAATAAACTTTATTATCTGAATTTGAGTCAAGGTAAGTTAATGCTGACATGGGTAGCTGTATAATTTTTTCTTGAGATTGACTAGAAGATTTAAATATTCCTTGATAAAACTCATCTAAGTGGCTGCTACCCTTTCCGATTTCAATAATTGGGGGAATGGTTTGCACATAAATATCATTGTATTGCTCATAAAATATAATAGTCGAATCCGGTTTTAATCCACTAAACTCTGTTTTCTGTTTACCACTATAATTTTTTATCTGTTGATAAGATTTTCTGCCTCGCTCTCCATAACAATCAAGAGCATTTTTAATTAAACGTTCGGACCATTCTAGACAATTTTGGCGGCTAAATTTTTCCGTTAATCGATTGGTGTCTCCGACATAGGCGGTGATTAAATAAGACCAAATTTGATACACTGTCCAGTAAGCATAGTAATTAGCATCACCGTCTCTAGCCGCATAAATACGAGCTTTTTCTAAGAGACGAAGAGGTTCAATTAATAAATGAGTTTTGGGATTGGGTAATTGAGCAATGTAAGGGAAAAAGATATAAATTTTGGCGCGGTGAGAATAGATACGAGATAGATAATAGAAAAAAGGATGAGCATTAGTTTGAGAGTATTCACCAATGATTGCGTATTCTTTCAAATATTTCTGCAAATATTCTTCAGCAGTGTTCAAATATTCTTCAGCTTTACGAATTGCAGAACCCCTTTCTTGATGGTCACGTTCCTCATCTTCAAGGTCCGTATAAAAATGATAATCAAATAGACAGATATAGTAGAGACTAACTAATAGTTTATCGTCTAGTCGTCCCTTTTCGATATGGGGTTTAATAACCTCAAGATATTTTTGGGCAATACGATAGAGACCCTCTTGAAGATATACTTGAATAATTGCCAAATGTGCTTCATAGGCCACCATACTCCAAGCTTGATTATTATTAACTTCCTTGAAATTTCTCTCATCCCAATTGCGATATTTATCCTTAAACAGCTTTTTTTCTAAATAATCTTGCATAGCCCTGAGAGAGAAAGGGTAGAATTTTATCCATTTTTCTGCTTTTTCTAGTATATATTTTTCCTCAATTCTCTGACAAAGTTGTTGTAGATATTGCTGAGAATCAATTGCCGTTTTTTCAATGGCTCTCAGTCGAGCATGAAGGGCAGACTTAGCGGCAGATTCTAGAAGATCAAATCCATAAAATTCTCCTGTTGCTAATTCTTGATCGGCGACAATTTGATTATAATTAATTTCACCTTCTAGAGATTTTTTCACATCTTCCTGTTTGCATAACTTAACCAGAGAATAAGACCAAACAGCACTATTTCTTGTATTGCCAATCACTTTATCTTCACTGACTATTTTTTGGGTGACAGGCAGATATCCTTGCTTTTTCAAAATATCTATCCCCTCAAACAAAAATCGATTAATTGCGGTGGTGATATGAGCGATAGGACTGCCCACACCTACCACTTCTTCACAAAATTCTAATCGACTGTTTGATTCTTCTTGCTTGAAAAATTGGCTGATTTCTTTTTCTTCTAAGGTTGGTTTTGGTTTCCAGTTCTCTGGGGGATAGACATAAAAATACACTCGCACCCTATAAGCTATCTGTTTTTCTAATCCTTGAGCATAATACTTATTTTCGTCTTCAGGATCATCGAGAAAATCGGTATTGATTAAACCTGTTTTGCCTCGGTATAATTTTAGGGGCAGAGGTTTGACTTTCTCAATTTCTAAATAGTCGATATAAACGGGAAATTTATCTCCTAATAAATTATTTTTGATAATTGAATTGCTCAGGCTTTCCAAAAAGAGATTGGATATGGAATCGCTAGTTAAATTATTCTGAACAAAATCTGGACATTGCCCGACAACAGTTTTAATTTGTCTGAGTCCAGCTTGAAATTCTGTCCGGCTCACTTCTCTTAAAATCTTATCAACCAAATCCTTGATAATTTCCTGCTCCGAGCCTGTTGATAAATGCTGATAATATTTTTTAAATCGGGGTTGAATATACTCTATAATCTGATTAACTAGCTTTAAAGATTCATCTAGATTTTGATTATCATTTGGGTCAAGAGATTTTAGGTAACTGTGTTGTTGTTTTTGGGAACTGTATAGATTAATGGCCTGTTTATAAAAGCTAACAACGTCTAGGGAATCCTGCTGTATTTCATCGGTAATGATCTCTTTTAACTGCTCAAGTAAACCAGCTTCGGGATGAACAAGTAATTTCAATTTATCCCTTTCATCCAGAGATAACTGTGCATATTTTTTGAGAACTCGTTCTTTTTCTTGTTGGGTAAACTTATTGATCATTTTTTGGGCTAAGCTATCCTTATTTTTGGCTGACTCTCCTTGCCAATAAGCCTCCAGTGAGCTAAGAATAGTAACTAATTTCCCCAAGCTTAAACTGGGTACCCGCTCCTCGCGTTCCTTTTCTTGGTAACGCTCTCCCATCACCGAACGCAGCACTCGCCGGACAAAAATGCGATTTTGTCGCCATTGTTTGGCTATTTTGTACTCATTCGGTTTGGGATTATCCTCACTAATGTCCAAATCGGTCAAATTGTTGAGGAGATGCAAATACACCGCAGCATCTCTTTGTCGGTCTTCATCGCTTTGTCTTTGATTTTCTGTGTCCAGATCGCTCATAGGTTTAGATGTTACTCTGATGATTTAGCCCTAGATGCCCGTTTTGATCAATTCAATAGTTATGTTCATATAATACAGGCTAATCTGGGGGATGTGCATAAAAAATCTGCATTAATTTTTGTAAACCTTGTGAAAATTATCGGTAATTGGTTTGTTAGCCTTCGTAGTGCAACCCTGTAGATGATTGCAGGAAAGAGGTTGCTGATGACCGAAGAAACCGATAGGGTATCGATCACTCAACTGGTGAGGGCGGTTTTTGTATGTACATTTTGTACAATAAAATACGAAAAAATTTTAACGCTGTCACTGTATGTACACACTAAAAAAATATTCTGTACATAATGTACATATTCAAAAATTTTCGTCAGAATAAATGGGCAATGTTATTTTATTTTGTTTTTGTAACACATTGTAACACCTTTGCAGTGATTGTAAAATGCCAAAACAGTTAGAAAAGAAAAAAACAACTGAATTAGAAGATATAGCCATAGATAGGGCCATTAGGTTGTCCGGCTCAGACTCGCCCGGTGGCGCAGGAGAGGAGCTTCGCGGCTTCACTGTCTCTCAGCTCAAACCCGAGCCGGGGTACACTCAGCGAGTCCAATTGTCCACGGATTTGCCAGTTGAATTTGAACTTGTAGATGAGTATCAATCGAAATTTACTCAAGCATTCAAATTCAAATATCGCCTCCGACACCAAGGTATCCCTTTATACGGCTCCTCGATCATTGTTGATTTAGACGAAGACAATAAATTTTTGTTTGCAAACTCGTCTGAAGTTGCTCAAGATGAAGCTGTAAAAAAAGGATTTCCTGACAAAAATCCGAAAGTTCCTGAAGAAGATTTAAAACATTGGATCTACAAATATTGTCTTAAGAAGGGTGAGCCTATTTCCCCAGAAGCCCTAAAGGATTGTGATATTAATCCCGATCTTTACTATTATTTCAAACACTTTTCTAATGGCTCCAGTGACAAGCTAGGTGAATGGAAACTTGTTTATGTTACGAATATTAAAGTTATGGCTCCAACCGGTGACGAAAAATCTGTTGGAACATCACTGGAATTAACTGATTATGTGATAGATGCCCACACAGGGGAGATAATGCTCGAACTCTCAAATTTGAGAACCTTCTGCTAAAAGGGTTCTGTCCATAACCTACTGCCAAACTGTCTATCGTTTGGAGATATTTACCCAAATATCTCTAACTGTTGGGCTGGTTTTGGTGAGCTTTTTTTGCATTATTCAAATATAACTCACTTTTTAACAGGAAATAAGTAGGCAGGTGTTAAAAACTTTCAGACACCACCCTTATCAAGGGGGGATTAAGGGGGGATCGACACCAAAATCTATTCTGGGGGATGTGCATAAAAAATCTGCATTAATTTTTGTAAACCTTGTGAAAATTATCGGTAATTGGTTTGTTAGCCTTCGTAGTGCAACCCTGTAGATGGGTGAGGGCGGTTTTTATATGTACGTTTTGTACCACAATAAATGAAATCTGTACACACTTGACATATTTCGATCAATTTTTTTAATGTATAGGAAAACTGAAACTTATGAATTTATCGGGGGCAAAAACTTATGGTCTGCACAGAATGCCATAGCGCACCATCTAATGGTAACTGCGGGCTTTCACGAACTTATAATTTGAGATATAAAGATTATTCCTCTGATATCATTCTCACTGACCACTCATTAGTCGATGGTATTTGTCAAGATTTTTGCCAACAAGCTCGCAATAATGTTAAAACCGTTGCCCAGTTTATCGATGATAACTTCAACAAACCACTAGATAGATATGAAGCTATCATTAATGTTGCCAGCATAGAGCATCGCTTTTGCCCTGCCGCATGGTACACAAAACGAGCCTTATTTGGACAAAGAGAAATTAATGGTAGAAACCGTTCTTATGGAACCGATATCACAGTAGTAGCTCATGAATTTTGTCATGGTTTAATTGGTCCACTTGAGTCTCCGCCAAAAAATGCACTTGAAGAATCTTTTTGTGATATATTTGCGGTTTTAGTGCGTAACTATCATAGGGATGATGGTTTTTATTGGAATAATCCTCGTAATTGGCTATGGGATGTGGGAGAAAACTTTCAAGAAGGAACTGGATCGATGAGACGATTAGATAAATTACTTTCTTTAAGGTTTACAGATGCAGGGCCTGTCTATGGACAAATACAAATAAATGATTGGAATACTGCCAAGAATTATCACGAACTTTCCTTGATTCATAGTCATGCTTTTTATCGATTGATGACAATTCATAACACTGTCATCGATGGAGAGCGAGAGCCTCTTTTTAATGGCGAATTTGCTCTTAATCTATTCGGTGCTGTTCTAGACAATATTTCCACCACGATCGGGAGGTTCCCTAAGAGTTTCTCTATGAGTCGTAAATTATTTAAAGAACAAGCCGGACGATTACTAAGAGCCTCTCCTCACATAGAGGATCAATTAGATGCTATTGATAAAGCATTTATTGATGTAAGAATTGAGGAAATATTAGCTAACTAAATTGACTATTAAGCAATCGCTTGGCACTTTTTTAATGTCAGTTTTAAAAAGCCATTTAACTAAGGGATTACCATTTTGTTCCAAGCGGGCAGTTAAATTTAACTTAGTCCTCACCAATTGCATATTATTAGGGACTTTGACAATCATGTGCATAAATTTACTTCCTTGAACTCCTTTTCCCTGTGCTTTTCGATATTCCCAATCAGCCTTATATTCCCCAACTCCTGTGGCTATAATTGTTGGTTGTAATTCGGGGTATTCTAGGGCAAAATCTGTGCCTCCTAAACTTGCCTGAGCTTCCTTAAACTTAATATTGGGGGACAGACTAACTTTACAGTTACGCTTGATTTCCTGATTGATTTCCAACGGATATAGATCAAAAGCAATAGCCCGGTTTTGTTGATTATCGGGCAGTAAATCAACAGAAAATTTAGCTTGAGTAATTTGAAATTTATCTTCTCCACTATTACGAAGAGAACAGGCAAAACGGACTAAAAAAAACTGTGCCTCATTCTGTTTTACCTCTAACCAAGAGGGAATTACACCAGAATAAAGTTCAGCTAATGGCCAAACTTCTGGTTGTCCGATGCTAACAATTGGTACATAGCTGGGCCGTGAGGGAGGTGAGATAAATCTAAAATTTTCTTCCTCTTCTTCGCTATCCAATTCTAGTTGCCCTTGCCAAAGAATATGCTGAATTGTTTCAGGAGTAGATAATAACATATCAATTCAATCCGTTAACTTGTTCAATGATCAACAGTATATCGCCAAAATAGAGAGAAGAAACCCAATCCTTTGGCGAGAAAATAGGATTCAATAAGTAGTTAGGCGTTAAAAACTATCAGACACCCCCCTTATCAAGGGGGGATTAAGGGGGGATCGACACCCCCCTTATCAAGGGGGGATTAAGGGGGGATCGACACCCCCCTTATCAAGGGGGGATTAAGGGGGGATCGAAACCCCCCTTATCAAGGGGGGATTAAGGAGGGATCGACACCCCCCTTATCAAGGGGGGATTAAGGAGGGATCGACACCCCCCTTATCAAGGGGGGATTAAGGGGGGATCGACACCCCCCTTATCAAGGGGGGATTAAGGGGGGATCGACACCCCCCTTATCAAGGGGGGATTAAGGGGGGATCGACACCCCCCTTATCAAGGGGGGAT
>NZ_SFBO01000125.1:0-9002 GCF_007095705.1 Microcystis sp. Msp_OC_L_20101000_S702 | reverse complement strand
GTTCCTAATTTTTCTTTAATAATTAATGCTCCGAGTGCTGTCCTGAATGTTTTGGCGGGTGTGCCCATTTCTTCTGAAAAAAGTGATGCGTATTCCGCTTCAAATTCTGACCAGGGAATGAGGTTGGCCATAATTACCCAACGATAATCTTGGGATAATTTCCCCTCAAAGGGCAGCTCGAAGTTTTCTGGTGGGGTTGTAATAAACCTACACCTGTCAGCATCCCACACCCCATCTTCCCACTTCCCCCGGTTGAGTTAGCGGGTTCGGCTTCGATCTGTCAGAATACAAGTATTGAAACAAACCCTTTAAGAGGCTTCATGGTGGAAGTTAAAGTCGTTCCCCCGAAACGCAATTGGGTTCAGACGTGGTGGCAATCCCTGAATTCCCTATCTCGCTTACTGGTGATTGCTCTAGCTGCACCACTTATAGTTCTGAATGCCTGGGCATTATCGGCAATTTTTGGCTATTTTGAATCTTTATTTGTTATTTTACTGATAGCGGCCGTTCTATCTTTTCTCTTGGGTTATCCAGTGACTTGGTTGGAACGTCAGGGATTAAAACGGGGTTTAGCTGCGATCGTGGTTTCCCTGATCACGATTTTAATTTTTGTGGCCGTGGGAATCACCCTAGTTCCCCTAGTCTTCACCCAAGCGCAGCAATTTGTCAATAGATTGCCAGAATGGTTAGACTCGGGACAGCGCCAACTGATGCAACTAGATACCAAAATCGACACGATGAATCTACCGATTCCGATCAGTTTCGATGGTGTTATCGCTCAGTTTAACAGTCGTTTAGGGGCAGAATTGCAAATTTTAGCGGGAAGAAGCGTTAATTTAGCCCTTAATCTCACCGTTTTTACCGTGGTGCGAGTGCTTGATGTGCTGCTAACCATTATCCTCACCTTTTATCTACTTCTCCACAGTCCCGATATCTGGAGGAGTATTATCCAATGGTTGCCCAAACCCGTCCAACAACCCTTTTCCCTAACCCTACGCTTAAGTTTTCAGAATTACTTTGTCGGCCAGGTGATTTGTGCCACTTGCATGGCCCTGGGATTAGTCACGGCATTTTTATCGATTAAAGTCCCTTTTGGTCTTCTATTCGGCCTCTTGATTGGTACCATGGCCTTAATCCCTTTTGGGGGAACTGTAGGCATTGTCACGGTGACAGCTTTACTAGCTTTGCGCGATATTGGTTTAGCTCTGCAAGTTTTAGCCGTAGCTGTAGTGGTGCAGCAAATTGTCGAAAACGGCATTGCTCCCCGGATTTTGGGCAGTGTCACCGGGTTAAATCCCTTTTGGGTGTTGGTTTCGGTCTTGACGGGGGCGCGAGTGGGCGGTTTACTGGGGGTGATTGTCGCAGTTCCCATGGCAGTAATGATCAAGGAAGCTTTGGAGGTTATCCGTCAAGTGACCCCAGAGGAGACAAAATACGGGATAATTAAACCCTCTCTCCCCCTAGAATCGGAATCCTCTAGCGGGGTGGTTTCTCGCTGAAGAATGACTGACGGCATCATCTAGTCCGATCTGAGCAATAATATTGGCCGGGATAAATCGGCAGTTTTCTCCCAGGTTCTTGGCTTTTCTCCCTCGATCGAGTTATGATGTAAACATTGGTAGATTGACCCCACTTGCCCTGATCGCTGTCCATGACAAGTAAGGACAAATCAAGGCTTGAGGATGCCTTGCTGGTCTCTGAGACCTAGCTTATTGGGAGATTAGCTAACCAATTGTCTCTAAACTCGGATAATTTCTAAGAAAAGGTGATTGTCTATCCCGATAAATCAGCAAAAAATCGATATTTTGGTTAAATAGGCTACATTAACAGCTAGGTTTCTATCGTAAGCTCGAAGTTAAGACATAAAGTCAATATCACCCTCCGATTGCAATGAGAAAATGTTTGAATCGCTTAATATTTGGGCTTTTCAGACATTTTTTTTGTGGATTGATACTAAATCCAGTTATTAAAAACTGATTTAGTATGACATGGACAAACACCAACAGACCATGATCTGGAGAGATGGTCAAGAAAAGTATCAGAGTGAACTATTGGAAAAGAATTGGTAAAATATAATTAGTAGGGAGAGTATTGCTGTTAATGTTTCGCTTTTTAACGAGACGTTAACCAAGCCCAAAGGCAAAAAATAGCAGTAATTTGTCAAAAGCTCAGGGCCGATGGCTGACTGCTCTGTATATCTCTCGTATTCTTTACTTGTCGAGTTCAACACGACCCCTTTATGGAATCAAGCAACCCGTCAGGGAAGACTTCCGAACCTCCTAGTCATAGGTGGGCCAATTTACTCGGAACTATGATCGCAATTCTGACCCTAACGTTACCCTTGTTAGCGATTGGATATAACTCCACGCCTAACTATACCGAAGAACCCCTTACCGGTAACACATCTTACTCCCTAACGAGGCAAATGAGGTGACAGAATTGAGATAGACGATTGCCAAGATAAAATTTTTTTCTTCGTCCCGATCCCCCTTGTGGGTAAAATTTGGATCGGAGTCAATCAAAGTGTCTTTTAATTTTGCTTGCGCTTTTAGGTGACTCTAAAGGCGCTATTGTCTTGTATTTGGAGAAAGCTTGTGGATTTATCGCGCATTCCTGCCCAACCGAAACCCGGTTTAATTAACGTTTTAGTGGAAATTACTGCTGGTAGTAAGAATAAATACGAGTTTGATAAGGATTTAAACGCCTTTGCTCTCGATCGCGTTCTCTATTCTTCGGTACAATATCCCTGTGATTATGGTTTTGTTCCCAATACCCTCGCCGATGACGGCGATCCTTTAGATGGTATGGTGATCATGGATCAGCCTACTTTCCCCGGCTGTGTGATTACAGCGCGTCCCATTGGTATGTTAGAAATGATCGATGGTGGTGATCGCGATGAAAAAATTCTCTGTGTTCCCGCTAAAGATCCCCGTTATGCAGAGGTAAAATCTCTCAAAGATGTCTCTCCCCATCGCTTGGACGAAATCGCCGAGTTTTTCAAAACCTATAAGAATCTAGAGAAAAAAGTCACAGAAATTCTCGGTTGGAAAGATGTGGACGCAGTAACCGCTTTAGTTGAACAGTGTATTGCTGCTTATAAGTAATCTAAGTCCAAAATCAGTAAACAGTTATCAGTGATCAGATTGGAGTTTTTTCACTGATTACTGTTCACTGTTCACTGAAAATACCCCCACTTTCCCACTTCCCCACTTCCAATTTTATGCGAATAGAAACCTTAAAATCGGGTTTAATCGTCTCCTGTCAAGCGCCAGTGGAGTCATCTCTGCACGATCCTGTAATTATTGCCGCCATGGCTCATGCTTGCGTGGATAGGGGTGCTTGTGGGGTAAGAATTGATAGTCCCGCTCATCTGAAAGCCACCCGTCAACAGTTGCCGGATATACCGATAATTGGACTCTGGAAACGCAATTATCCCGATTGTTCGGTATATATTACGCCCAAATATCAAGATGCTCTGGCCATTGCCGATGCGGGTGCCGATATAATTGCCTTAGATGCTACCCCCAGAAAGCGTCCTAATGATGAAAATTTAGCCACAATTATCGATCGTATTCATCAGGAAACTGGTAAATTAGTCATGGCAGATATAGACTCGATCGAAAGTGCTATTTATGCGGTGGCAGCTGGTGCTGATATTGTCGGTACAACTCTTTACGGTTACACAGAAGCAACTAAAAATCTACCACCGCCGAGTTTTTCTTTCCTAGAAGAATTAGTTAATAAGTTATCAGTTCCTGTTATCTGTGAAGGAGGAATATCGACTCCAAAAGAAGCCAAAAAAGCCCTAGAAGTTGGTGCCTATTCGGTAGTTGTCGGCACGGCAATTACAGGGATTGATTTAAAAACTACCGCTTTTTTACAAGGAATTTTATCGAAATATTCGTGACATTAATCTTGCTCCTAGCCGTGCCTGGTAGCCACTTCTAGGGATTAGGAAAAAAACCAAAAAGTTTAGCCGCACCACCCAAAATAGCGACGACTAAAGCGATTAAAATCCCCCGGTTAGTAAATTCCTGATAGGCAATCCGTGCCGTTAATCCCTTGATTTCCGTGGTCAATCGCTCATCTAAAGCTTTAATATCTCCTTTTAACTCTCCTTTGAGTTCTGCTTGTCCGATTTCTAATTTTGTGAGACGTTCATCGATTTTGTCGAATTTTTGAGTAACATCTCTTTGTAGGTTATCGATTTTTCCCTCAATCCTTGTCAGAACGGCTTCTAGGGAATAAGTTACAGTTTCGTTAGACATTTGCTAAACCCCTATTCAGTTTTCAGTTATCAGATTTGAATTTTAAGTGAACGGTATTAAATGGCAGTTTTCTACTGTCTTTGCACCGATTACTGCTTACTGATTATGGCAGTTTTCTGCTGTCTTTGCACCGATTACTGTTTACTGATTACTTTTAACTGGCTGTTAACTTAGTCATAACTTGGATAATATATAATACCTATGTCAAGTTTATGTAATAAAATTTAACCTAATCAAGGTCTGAACACCAGTTTTGACTTTATTCCTGAAAATATGAGTATTTCTCGCCGTAATTTCCTCACCTTTTTAACTGCCACTGCTGGTGTCTCTTTTTTCAGTCTGCAAGAGAAAAAATATTCCTCTCTGATTAGCAGTCCTGCGATCGCTGCCAATAGTTTTGGGTTAAACTTTTCTCCAGTCAAACTGCCAATTCCCTTAAAAATTGACGGTATGAGCGATGAAAGCCAAAAAAATGCCTATCAAACCTATAAAGTCCTAGATGATCTCGTTCTTCCGCAAGGATTCACCTATGATGTGCTGGCACAGTGGGGGGATAAAGTGGGTGATTCCCGTTTCGGTTATAACAATGATTATCTATCTTTTATCGAAACCAGTCCGGGTCAAGGTTATCTAACCGTTAATTTTGAATATATCAGTGGTCGTACTTGGCTACAAACCTTTGAACAAGTGATCGGTAAAACCCTACCCGTCAAGGAAGTACGGGAAAAAACGAACGAAAAGGGTGAAATTGCCGCCTATCACCTGCAAGATGCCAGCTTAAGGGCAAAAATCGAGGAAATCTCCCTAGAAGGCTTAATTGATCAGGGAATTGGCGTAATTTCCTTAGCTAAAGATCAAACGGGAAAATGGCAACGTACCTATAGTAAAGCCGATCGCCGCATTACCGGTATTTCTGGACTAAAGGACGGTCATTACCTGAAAGTGACTGGTCCTGCTGTAGCAATTTTTACCAAAACCAATAAACTTGGCTACGATGACGGATTAGGGTCAAAAATTATCGGAACATTTCAAAATTGCGCCGGGGGAACAACTCCCTGGGGAACCGTATTTAGTGCCGAGGAGAACTTTCAAGACCAAGTGACGGAGGTAGTGTTAAAAGACGGTTCCTCTTTGCATCCCGATACTACCCCCTTTATTCTCAATAGTGGGGAAGTGGATGGCCGGGGTAACGTTTTTGGGTTAGCGGGAAATAAATACGGTTGGATGGTGGAGGTGGATCCGGCCAATCCCGACGATTACGGCACAAAACACACTTGGTTAGGGCGTTTTCGCCATGAAGCGGTCGCTTTTCTCGCTCAAACGGGGCAACCCTTGGCGGTTTATTCAGGATGCGATCGCAGAGGCGGTCATGTCTATAAATTCGTTTCCGAGGGCAAAATTAGCGATATTAAGGCGAAAAATAACTCAAAACTCCTAGAAAAAGGAATGCTCTACGGGGCCAAATTCAACCCCGATAAAACTGGTTATTGGATACCATTAAATCCCGACACGGAGATAAATCCCGTCCTACCGAGTCAAATTGCCGCTAGTCGCGGGGATGGGGTGGTAGCTTTGCCAAATCCCGAAAGAACGGTCAATGAGACTAAATTACTGCTATTTAAGGACGATGAGGAGATTCTAGCCTACAAAGCTAAATATAAGACCCTCGCAGACCTGTATGAAGGTAATGGGACGGAAAAACAGGGAGCAATTCTCATCGATGCTCATTTTGCCGCTAACGCCGTTGGGATCACTTGTACTGGTCGGCCAGAAGATACGGAAGTGGACGAGAATGGCACTTTATATATAACCTTTACCTCTGGTAGTCCCAGTCAAGCGGAGGGAGGAGCCGATAGGGAGATATTTAAGGGACCAAATGGCGAAATCCCCTACGAATTTGGTTGGATTATCAGCTTAAGGGAAGATAATAACGATGCTGCTTCCTTAAGTTTTCGTTGGGATGTGGTCGCTTACGGAGGGGAACCGACCGAGAAAGGTCAGGGTTTTTCTAATCCCGATAACCTCGCTTTCGATAAACAGGGAAATCTCTGGATGGTTAGCGATATTTCCACGGGTGGGTTAAATCGAGAGATGAAAACTCGTTATCCCCAAGGAGTCCCGGTTAGTCAACGGGATTTATTGGGGATTTTTGGTAATAATAGCGCTTGGGTGTTTGCCAAGGGTCAAGAGCATCCCTATCCTTTTGCTATCGCTCCCATGGATGCGGAATTAACGGGATTGTACTTTACTCCCGACCAAGAGACGTTATTTTTGGCAGTACAACATCCGGGAGAAGCGGGGGGAATTCGTCGGGATTTTGCCTTTGAAAACCGCAAATTTGCCCTGAAAACCACTAATGGGCAGGAATTTGAACAAATGCGACAAGTACCCCTAGGGTCGAATTGGCCCAGTGGTCAAGTTAATCAACCTCCCCGGCCGGCAGTGGTGGCAATTCGCCGAATCCAGTCAAAATAGGTGAGGGAAGTGGGGTGTGGGGTGTGGGGAGAAGCTTTTTTCAGTGTTGCCAAAGGCACGGCGTAGCCGTCCAGTAAACAGTAAACAGTAATCAGTGAACTGAAAACTCACATCTGATAACTGATAACTGATAACTGACTTCTAACCCAATGTTGGACAAAGATAAGCAAAAATTATTTATTGAAGGCAAAAACTTGAGAATATTTAAATTAACATTCCGCAATATTTACAAATTCTTAAGAATTAATTGAGAAAGATTTTTATTTAACAACGATGTTGTAATGGTTACAGCGATTTGATAGAATTTCATAGTGGGCTATTGTGTGCTTTTTTGAACAGCAATAGTTGAAACCCTTGCCACACCTAGAAAGTGATCCTAATTAAGACGGGTAAATCAGTCAATTTCACCCACAACGATGATCTTTTTTTTATGTAGTTTTATTGCAAAAAAAAAGTTTTTTTGACAAAAAGCACAAAGTATGATATGCCTCAACCTATTTCTGGCTGCGAGTAATGATTGTAGAGGGGAGAAGGGAGAGGGGAGATATATAATTTAGCTAGAAGCTTAAGTGCGGCGAAAAATGTCAACTGAGCCAATTAGAAGCCATAAAGATTGGAAGTCCTATCAAAAAGCCTTCTGTGCAGCCATGAAAATTTTTCAATTGTCGAAAAGTTTTCCTAAAGAAGAAAAATATGCTCTAACTGACCAAATTCGACGGTATTCTCGTTCTATTTGTGCTAATCTAGCGGAGACATGGCTTAAACCTAGATACCAAGCCGCATTTGACAAACATGGTTAAATTTTGCCGTACAGTGCGGATATATGGACGCACAAACAGGAGAAGAATTATCAAGTGTGTACGAGGAAATTTTGGCTATTTTAGGGCAAATAATTAATAATTCTCAGCCATGGCTCTTAAAGCGTTAATATACAGTTTTAATCCTCTCTCCCCCGCTCCCCACTCTCCTATGCTTTTTAAACAGGATTTAGTATGACTAGGGATCTCTGTAGGATTTTATTGATAGAGGACGAACCGACGACTGTTAAATTAATCCAGAGATTGCTGTTAAAGGCCCCCCAATGTTCTCTGGCTGAGGGGTTGACTTTTACCCTCACCCAAGCTCAGGATCTACAGGAAACTGCCGAAAAACTGGCAGGGGAGAAATTTGATCTCATCCTCTTAAGCTTGGAAATC
Organism: Microcystis sp. Msp_OC_L_20101000_S702; assembly: GCF_007095705.1. NCBI lineage: Bacteria > Bacillati > Cyanobacteriota > Cyanophyceae > Chroococcales > Microcystaceae > Microcystis > Microcystis sp. Msp_OC_L_20101000_S702. The sequence continues at coordinate 1,063 of NZ_SFBO01000125.1, read as the reverse complement.
TCCGTCCCCCCCGGCTTAAATATTCTAGTCAAAACCAGAGAATTAGCCGCTGCTATACCGATAGTGGTTCAAACTACTAGCAATGATGAGAAATTAGTCGTTAGAGCCTTTCAACTCGGTGCTGATGGTTATATTCAGTTAAATAATATCGATAGTAGTCTTTTAGTCTATCAAATTCGTGTAGCGATCGAACGTCAGCAATATATCCTCAATCTTAAACATCAACAACAGGAAGAAGAATTTCGCGAACTGGAACAGTTAATCAAGGGAGGACAAACTAGCATCACGGCGAAAATGTTCGGTTCTGAGGCAATAAGGCAGAGTATTCCCGATATTTTTCAAGAATTAGTCCAAAATTACGGAGATTTATTAGATTTAGCTTTAGAGGAACAAGCATATAAAGTGGAACATAATCTATCGGAACGACTGCGAAGCTTAGCCGATAAGTTAGGATTCTTAAAAGCTAGTCCTCGCGATGTGGTGGACATTCATACCACCACCCTACGCCAAAAAAATCAGGATGTCACCCTGGCCAAAGCGCAGGCCTACGTTAGCGAAGGTCGTCTCATGGTCCTGGAATTGATGGGTTATCTCGTCTCTTTCTATCGTAAATACTATATCGGTCTCAGCAACATTAAACTGTTCAATAACACGCAATCATGAGTCAATATCTTCTCAAACTCTACATTATGGGTGATTCAAGTAAATCCCAGAGGGCGATCGCCAATATTTTTCGGATCTGTCGCGAGGAGTTATCCGGTCTTTATACGGTAGAAATAATTGATGTTCTCGAACAGCCGCAATTAGCGGAACAGGATAAAATTCTCGTAACTCCTACTTTAGTCAAACAACTTCCCCCACCCCTACAAAGAATTATCGGCGATATGTCCAATACCCAAAAGGTTCTCCTCGGTTTGGATGTTATTCCCAAAGACTCGCGTCTCAATTAGGGTTTGCTGAAAAAGTCATTGAAAAGTACAGGTCTCTTAATCAATGATTTCACTTAGCTACAAGCATAAGCTTTAGTTGTTGATTAATTTTTAAGTCATAACTTATCCTAATC
>NZ_SFBO01000124.1:0-20400 GCF_007095705.1 Microcystis sp. Msp_OC_L_20101000_S702 | reverse complement strand
ACTTAAACTAATAAAACGGAGAGGCTATGGCTTTAGAAACTTTCGGAATTTTTGGGTTAGAAGTATGTTGTCTTGGCATCTTGTCTGTTGATTTAGCATAAAGGGTAACGAAGAGCCGGAAAATTTAGCTTGGAAAAGTTCCCTTCTCAATGATTGGCTTAACGATCGCCCTTCCGGTGCGGTACAATTTATCCGCGATCGGTATGGCTTGGCTTGGTTGAATAGCATAAAACCGATTCATTGGCAAGAATATTTACAAAAATTAAGGTTAACCAGAGAAAAATTACAGGTAGGAGATGCGATCGAGGTGTCTAATGGATTATGGGAATGGATTCCCGCAGAAGCTGCCGATAGTTGCGACTGGTTTCCCTGTGAGGTAATAGAAGTAAATGAAAGTGAGGATGACTCCCCCCCTGTTAGTTGCCGTATTCGCTTTCAAAACGGTGAAGAATGGGAAATACAAGGAATATATCGGTGGAATCGCCCTAATTGGCGTTTTCTGACCTGAAGGAAGATCACTGCTCGGTTATCGGCTAAAATTTAAGATATGTAAAGAAGGGAGATAAATTTTATGGCCGCTAATGTTGAGATCTATACTTGGAGTTCCTGTCCTTTCTGTATCCGCGCTAAAGCATTACTCAAGAAAAAAGGGGTGGAGTTTACCGAATATTGTATCGATGGCGATGAAGGATCGCGAGCCAAAATGTCCGATCGCGCCAATGGACGTACAAGCGTACCACAAATTTTCATAAACGATCAACACATCGGGGGCTGCGATGACATCTATGCTTTAGAGAGAAGTGGTGGTTTAGCTCCCCTGTTGCAGAATTAAGGATAAAAACTATTAATGAAACTAGCCTTTATTATCGATCCGATCGAGTATCTAGATCCGGGCCATGATACCAGTGTAGCTATCATGGAAGCGTCCCAACTATTAGGTCATGAAATCTGGATAACTTCCATCACGGCTCTCAGTGCAATTGCGGGAAAAGCTTGGGCAAAACTGACTAAAATTGAACTGGTTCCTGTGGAGTTAAAAGATAATCATTGGGTGGCTGTATCTCAATGGTATCAAAGACAAGAGACAGTTTTTACCTGCCTAGAAAACTTCGATTTTGTCTGGATGCGAAAAGACCCACCCGTGACAATTGCTTATCTTTATGCCACCTATTTATTAGACTTGATTGACCCCCAAAAAACCCAAGTAATTAACTCAACTAGGGGTTTACGCCATGCCAACGAAAAGTTATATACTATTCACTTTGCTCAGGTAATGCCTGCCACAATTGTTTCCCAAGATAAAGCGACAATTAGGGAATTTGTTAACCAAAAAGGGGCGGCAGTTATGAAACCTTTAGGTGGCAAAGCAGGGGAGGGAATTTTATTTCTTAGTCCCGAAGATCGCAATCTCAATTCAATGATTGAAATTAGCACAAAATGGGGACAAGAACCAGTAATGATTCAAGATTATTTACCAGCTGCCAAAGAAGGAGATAAACGCATTATTGTCCTCAATGGTGAACCGATCGGGGCAGTTAATCGCATTCCCACCGGTTCAGAATTTCGCGGTAATATGGCCGTGGGTGGACGAGTAGCAAAAACAGAAATCAGCGATCGAGAATTAGAAATCTGTGCCACTTTAGCCCCAAAATTACGAGAAGATGGCCTATATTTTGTCGGATTAGATGTGATTGGTGGCTATCTGACGGAAGTTAATGTCACCAGTCCCACCGGCATTCGCGAGATCGATCGATTAAACAATGTTAGTTTAGCTCAACAGGTAATTCAATGGCTAGAAAGTTTTGCTGGTGCCAAGGCTCTGCCTTGACACACAATATTTAAGGCTCTTAAAGTATCCTTCAGGTAGAACATGGGAACGAGATAAGAGAGTAGGAAACTTCTATTTAATACTGCTCACTTAAAACTCAAATCTGATAACTGATAACTTACCCACTGATAACTGATAACTGTAAAAAAATGAATGCTTTATCAATACCGACGTGGATGGTTCATGTATCGAGTGTCGTAGAATGGATAGCGGCAATCTGGTTAGTCTGGACCTATAGCGACATCAGTAGCGATCGATCGTGGCGAATGTTATCTTGGGGGATGTTACCCGCTTTAATTGGGGCCATGTGTGCCTGTACATGGCATTTTTTTGATAATATCAGTGCCTTATCCTGGTTAGTCACCCTACAGGCAGCCATGACTGTCTTAGGAAATTTTACCCTCTGTGCTGCCGGTTGGTGGCTGTGGCGTTCCAGTAAAATTAGCGTTAACAATGAATAAAGACAGTTTATTTGCCATTTCCCTGTTTCCCTATCTGGGGTTTCTTTGGTTTGTCACTCGTTCGGGAAAAATGCCTCTTTTAGCCCTAATTGGCTTTTATGTGCTGTTAATCTTCGTTTTTATCACCATTCCTGCCGGTATCTACGCCAAAATCCACTATGGTCAAGAATTAGCCAACGTCGATTGGTTACACGGCAGCGCCGAACTTTTCCTCACCCTCTCCAATATTCTCGTCGTCCTAGGTTTTCGTCAGGCAATTTTAGCCAAAAAGCAAACAGGGAGCAGTGAACAGGGAACAGGGAGTGGATAATGGGAAGTGGGAAGTGGGGGGTATTTTCAGGGAACAGTGGACAGTGAACAGTAAACAGTAATCAGTGAACTGACAACTCACATCTGATGACTGATAACTGATAACTGATAACTGATAACTGAATTGTGATACAATCGCCCCAAAACGTCCCCGCGTCAGTCAAATATGTCCCCGATTACACCGTCCATCAGTGTCAACGAACCAAACCCGCAGGCTGCCATCCAGACTTTATCGGTAGTGGTTCCCATATATAACGAAGTGGACAGTATTCCCCATCTCGTCGAGAGTATCGCCACGATTTTGCGTTCTCATCAAATTAACTACGAGATAATCTGTGTTGACGACGGTTCTAAGGATGGTTCCACCGAGGTTTTAACTAATTTAGCCAAAAATCGCGATGATCTCAAGGCGGTAATATTGCGACGCAACTACGGACAAACCCCGGCTATGGCTGCCGGATTTAATTATGCCACGGGACGGGTCATCATTACCCTCGACGGCGATTTACAGAACGATCCCAATGATATACCCCTATTATTGGCCAAATTAGAGGAAGGTTATGACCTCGTGAGTGGCTGGCGCAAAAATCGCCAAGATGACCGGGTAAAACGGCTTTTACCCTCAAAAATAGCTAATTGGCTGATAGCAAAGGTAACAGGGGTCAAATTACAGGACTACGGTTGTTCTTTGAAAGCCTATCGAGCCGAATTAATCGCCGATATGAATCTCTACGGGGAATTACATCGCTTTTTACCCGCATTGGCTTTTATTGAAGGGGCAAAAATAACCGAAATTCCCGTTAATCACCACGCTAGACGGTTCGGACAGAGTAAATATGGTTTAGGTCGCACAATTCGCGTGATTATGGACTTATTTACTGTCTTTTTTATGAAAAAGTTCCTCACCCGTCCGATGCACATTTTTGGACTCTACGGACTGTTATCGATGGTAGTGGGGATTATTCTAGGCACTTATCTGACTATTCTCAAACTCGGTTTCGGACAAGAAATCGGCGATCGACCTTTGTTAATCCTGGCCGTGTTATTCTTTTTAACTGGGGTACAATTACTCTGTTTTGGTCTTTTGGCAGAAATTTTGATGCGAACTTACCATGAATCCCAAAAACGTCCTATCTACCGCGTTCGTACTGTTGTCGGGAATAGGGGATTTTTCAGTGAGCAGTGAGCAGTAAACAGTAATCAGTAAACAGTAATCAGTGAAAAGACATCTCGGAACTTACCACTTAATATTGTTCACTGAAAACTCAAATCTGATAACTGAATCACTGATAACTGATAACTGATAACTGATAACTGATAACTGAAAAAAATATGACTATTTGGGAACTTGATTTTTATTCGCGGCCGGTGGTGGATGAAAATAATAAAAAAAGATGGGAATTATTAATCTGTGAAACTCCGGCAACAATCGATCGCTCCTCCGATACAATATTTAAATATGCCAGTTATTGTCCTAATACGATGGTTAATTCCCAATGGTTAGGAGAGGCAATTACTGCAGCTATCAAGGCAGCGGGGGTAACTCCCAAAAAAATTCGCTTTTTCCGTCGTCAGATGAATAACATGATTAGCAAAGCTTGTGAGGATATCGGTATTCCCGCTTCCCCTAGTCGTCGCACTCATGCTTTAACTAGATGGATAGAAGAAAGAATGGTTAATTTCTACCCCCAAGAAGTTGGTTATGATCAAAATTTAACTAAAACTGCTTCCGTTAATTATCCCCCTTTAAATGCTGTTCCCCTTCCCGATGCTGTCCGGGGAGATAAGGCAGATAAATGGGCTTTTGTTACGCTAGAATTGTCTTCTTTTAATGATTTAAAAGATTGGGATATTAGCTTCGGAGAAAATTTGCCTATACTGGGAATGGGGTTAGATGAGAATCTAAAAATCCCCGGTTTAGTTATTTTTTCCCCCCGCGCTTTACCCCTAGCTGGTTGGATGTCAGGGTTAGAAATGGCCTATTTAAAGTTAGAAACTGGTTCCCGTCCCGTGCTACGTTTAGAAACGGGTGCTAGTGATAGCTGGATTCTCGTCAACGTCACTAATACCGAGACTTTAAAGGAAGCCAAAAACTTTGAAGAAGCTAAACAAAAAGCCAATAATCTGCATTTTTTAGCCGTTCAATCTAACCCTGAATCGGAATCCTTCGCTGGTTTTTGGCTACTACAAGAAGGCTCTCAAGAGTAAAGTTTAGTCAGGGTGGGTTTTCAATCCACCCCCACAGAATTAACTTAAAAACATTGTCTAGTCCAACTACCGTGTAACCCGTAGGGAATATGATGTTTAAGATGGATAACTGCTAGGGAATTAGTGATATCTTTAGCATCTAAGATTACCACATTCGATCGATGATTGGCTGCATCGTAAGTGACTACCAATAACCAACCATCATCGTCAGCGATTCCATCGGGTTTAGGCACAAAAATTGGCTCACCTGCAAATCCCCGGGGAGCAAAAGAATGTAACTGTTTTTCTCCCGTTAATAAGTCCAGTTTTAAGATTGCTTGCAAAGGAGAGTTACCGGTGGCATGATGAGCGGCAGCGATGTATAAATAACGGTAATCTCGACCAACTTTTGCAGGATTAATGCTGGGAAATTCACAACAATGCTCTAGAATACATTCTCTTGTAACGGTATTTTCTGATAAATTTAGTGTAAATCGCCACAGATGTCCGGGAGCTAAACTATCAAAATCTACCGATTGAAAATTGCTATTTGAATCCAGTTGTGGTAAGGATTGATAACAAATAGAATCAATATAAATTTTCTCCCCTTGTTCAAAAGCATTGCTATGATGGAAGACAAAACCCGATGGACTTTCTAAAACTTTCACTTCTCCTTTGTTAGGATCCCGGGGGATAATAATAATCTTAGTTAACTTGTCCGGTTGATTGATAACGCATTCTCCCGCACCTTTTAACCCAAAAAGAAAGGGAAAAGGATTATAACCAACCGGGTTTTGGAAAAAGATAGCGTAGTGGGGAGTAATAACAAAATCGTGGATAAAACAAAAGCCCGGTATGCTGTGGGTATGACGACGTAATAACTTACCCGTGGGACTAATTTCGTAGAGAGTAATGGCACTCGACAAACCCGTTTTGATGGCAAAATTTACCAGACAAGGTTGATGATTATCGAAAATACAAGCGGGATCGATGCGAGGATGAGCGGCAAAAGCATCGCCTTTTTCCAAGATACCATCGAGGTAGTCTAAACCAATAGTATCAAGGGTTTTAGAATCGAGGCGATGGGGTTCAGCCGCTTCCCAAAGTGCCAGTAATTTATCACCCCAGTAGATAACATTAGTGTTAGCAATATTTTTCAGACGCAAATCAAAAGCATTGCCGAAAACTCCCCCCGGTTTTTTCGTGCCGAAAACACCGCGATAAAGGGGTTTTCCCGCTTTCTGTTCCTGGAGATAACCTTGGGTTTTAACAAAACGATTACGATAATGTACACGCCCATGATTGAAGCTAATCGCGCTGATCATACCATCCCCATCGAAGGGATGAGCGATCGCCGTGCCAGCGATATCGAGTAAACCGGGGCCGTTTTTAAAGACTGTACCCTGTAAATCGGGGGGAATTTGCCCCTCGATATCTTCTACCTCGTAATCGTACTCGTTAGGTTGGGATTGATAGCCTTTTTGCCAATCCTGACGATTATAGGATTTTTCGCCAATTGTCGGAGTTAATACCATGGTAGTTTTAAGTTTATATTTACTTTTCTTAACATAACTTAAAACTACCAGAGATAAAAAGAAGGGGGTGGCCAATCATTTTTTCAGCCCATTTACCCCCTCCTTGTCGTCATGTTATTTAACAAACAACATTTCTTGATAGGTAGGTAGGGGCCAGAAATTGTCGGCCACTTCTCCTTCCAGTGTGTCGGCATATTCGCGCACCTTATCCATCAAGGGACGGATTGTTTGAGCGGAATGCTGCATATGTTCCTCGATCGAGTCAAAATCGTGTTTAGCAATGGCCTCACTCAGTTTGGCAACGCTATCCATCATTAACTTAATCAGATTCGAGACGGTTTGGGCGCTTTCCTTATTGATCTCGATGCCGATCGCCGCCGCGTTAGAGATCGCCGAGGACAATTCCGACAAGTAGCGAACAGCAGCCGGATAAATAATCGTTTTAGCCATACTCACCACCAGTTTCGCCTCCACTTCGATGGCCAGCAAATACTGTTCCGCATAGACATCAAAACGACTTTCCAGTTCAACGGGGGTAAGCACACCCATGCGGGTAAACAGTTCTTCAATATAATCGGCCCTCAGCACGGGTAAAGCATCGGCAGTGGTGCGGAGATTAGCTAAACCGCGCTCTTCTACCGCCATTTTGTGCCATTCTTGGGAATATCCGTTACCTCCGAAGATCACATTTCTGTGTTTGTCCATGATCTCCTTGAGAACACCCTGGGCAGCAGTATTGAGATCTTCCCCAGCTTTCATCCGGCTTTCTAGGTTATCCGCCACCCAAGTCAGGGAATCGGCTAGAATCGTGTTCATCGCCACCAGCGGCCCAGACACTGACTGATTAGAACCCACAGCGCGGAATTCAAAGCGATTGCCCGTAAAAGCAAAAGGAGAGGTACGATTGCGATCGCCCGGATCCTTGGGGAATACCGGCAGGGTATCGACACCGAGATCCATCAACCCCGGAGCATCAGAACCCTCAATTCGGCCTTGACTAATTTGCTCGAATACCTTTTCTAACTGGCTGCCCAAATATACGGAAATAATGGCGGGAGGAGCTTCATTTGCCCCCAAACGGTGATCATTGCTGGCGGTAGCCACCACTGCGCGTAAAAGCGGCCCGTACTTGTGAACACCACGAATCACCGCCCCACAGAATAACAAAAACTGCATATTAGCGTGGGGAGTATCGCCCGGATCCAACAAATTGCCCTGGGTGGCGTTGCCGACAGACCAGTTAACGTGTTTTCCCGAACCATTAATTCCCGCAAAGGGTTTTTCGTGCAGTAGGCAAACAAAACCGTGTTTTTTAGCCGTACTTTTCAGCAAAGTCATAATTAACTGCTGATGGTCACTGGCCACGTTAGCAGCCTCGAAAAAGGGCGCAATCTCGAACTGTCCGGGGGCGACTTCATTATGGCGGGTTTTGGCCGGAATGCCGAGGCGATACATTCTTTCCTCTACTTCCTGCATAAACACCTGAACCCGTTCGGGAATCGCGCCAAAATAATGATCGTCGAACTGTTGACCCTTAGCGGCGGGTTTACCAAATAGGGTGCGACCGGTGAGCAATAAATCGGGGCGACTATGGGCAAAATGAGCATCGACTAGGAAATATTCCTGTTCAGCGCCGCAGCTGGAGTTAACGGGGACGACTTCCGTATGTCCTAATAGTTTAAGCACCCTGGTGGCGGCTTTACTCATCGATGAAATCGAGCGTAAAAGCGGCGTTTTTTTGTCGAGGGCCTCTCCTGTCCAAGAGATGAAAACCGTGGGGATACACAGGGTGACACCATTATCCGTCTCCATGACGTAGGCCGGACTGGTGACATCCCAAGCGGTGTAACCCCGCGCTTCAAAGGTGGAGCGAAGGCCGCCGTTAGGAAAGGAGGACCCATCCGGTTCCCCCTGTACTAAGACTTTGCCCGTAAATTCTGTGATCACTGAACCGTCGCTCTGCACGGAGATAAAACCATCGTGTTTTTCGGCGGTGGCGTTGGTCATCGGATAGAAGACATGAGCATAGTACAGCGCCCCTTTGGACGTGGCCCAATCCTTCATCGCAGCCGCTACCGCACTGGCGATGGAAACGTCTAATTTTCCCCCGGTTAAAATCGTGTTTTTGACCGATTTGAATACATCTTTGGGAAGACTGGCCTGCATTTTGCTCAGGGTAAAAACATCGGTTGCCCACAGGGCCTCTAAACGCTGAGGAATTTTGCTAGGTAGGGGTTTACGATCCGTTACTTGAGAGATAGCTTGAACACGCGTTCCATAACTCATAAGTATTTTTCCTATTTTGTTGTGTCGTGGATGAAGGGTTACTTTACTTAGGCGATGACAAGTTTCCTACTGATTTTGATGTTGAATTCCGGTCAGAGGCTATTCTCCGCTTAATAATTTTGATCCCACGGCACAAGCTTCTCTGCGGTTTTTATCTGCTTGCGCCGGCCTCTTTCCCGATCAATTAGCAACACCAGCCTTCATCTTAAGAACAGATAATCCAGAGCTTTGTATCAAAGATTACAAATATCCCAAACCCGATCTTCCACAAGCGATCGCACTGAGAAAACGGGTTTCTTTGAGAAACCCGTTTTCTGGAGATAAAACTCTATACATCTATGCAATCGATAAAAAAGCGATATTTGACAAAATCGGGGGGGGGGGTAAAATGCTGGTGTAATTTACCCAAAATTGCCCATGAATTTTACAACTAACTTCAAATCTCTCTCTCTGGCTGGTGTTGTCTTCGCTGGCACAGTTAGCGCGATCGCTGTCCTTGGCCTTGCTACTGTCAAACCAGCCACTGCTGCGGAGTTCGTTACCTTTGAGACCGATCCTTCGGTATCCGTTCCTAACGGGTTTGTCAGTAATCCCCCCGATTCCCAATTAGTTTCCTTCAGTGACACTCTGGGAGCAGATCTTGTTATCGGTAATTTTGGCGTTCAAGGAAATGGTCAGAGCCTTGCAGTGCGAGTTGACGATGCCAGCGCCCTCAAAATGAACTTCTCTCATCTGATGAAGTCGCTCTCCTTAGATTTCGGCAACGACGATCCTTCCTTTTCTAGTCCTGGTGATACAGCCGAACTGACCCTCTTTCTAGGGGCAACCCAAGTTGGTTTCGTCTCTGTCCCGATGAACCGCGACGACATCATGAATCAAACCATCTCATTTGCTGCTAGTGGGCCAGGTCAATATTTTGACATGGCAACCTTCTTCTACAATGTAGCGGTTCCCACCCCTGCTGGCACTTCTGGCTTGATTGAAGTTGTCGATAACATTGAGTTCCAACCAGCAGGGAAAGCAGTTCCCGAACCTAGTACCGTTCTAGGTTTAGGATTGTTAGGCTTGGTTGCATTGGTTAAACGCCAGTTAATGCCAAAGCCAGACAGCGACAAAGCTTAATTAGTTCCCCAATCCGTGTCATAGAAAAGGGGTTTCTTTGAGAAGAAAACGGATTTCTTTGAGAAACCCGTTTTCTGTTTAAGCGCCATTGGAACTGAGAAAACGGGTTTCTTTGAGAAGAAAACGGAAGAAAACGGATTTCTTTGAGAAACCCGTTTTCTTAATCAGCTTTTTTATCTGTTTTATACCACCATCTTAAATCTTCTCGAAATTGGTGATCAAAGACAATTGCCCTACTCTTGGCGTTCAATTCCTAACTCCTGACAAAGTTCTGTAACTGTCTGTCCCGGTATTGTTTGAACGTCCCTCTCCATTGAACGTTCCAGTGCTGCCAATAACTTTCTCGCATTCGCAGGCGATCGCAAAAGATAAACGGTTTCTAATAAGCCAGTTAATTCCTCTGCGCTTAATAGTGCCATATCTTTATGACCAGGGCGCGTAATAATCGCCATACTATTCTCGCTTTCCAATCGATCCAGAAGGCTCGCTAAATTTTCTTGAGCTTGAGTGTAGGTAGTTTGGATAGAAAACATAAAGCAATGGCAACGAGTTGATTCGATTTTAGCTTATTTCATCAACTGAGAAAACGGGTTTCTTTGAGAAACCCGTTTTCTGGACTTAGGGCGATCGCTAGGGATTGCTAACTCGCGCTAGACTGGAATCAGTAGATTGGCCAGTATGGTAAGCTGAGAAAAATGGCAAAATTATCGCCAGAGTCAAAACAACTGATCATCAAATCGACAATCTTCGAGACAATCACCGAGCTTTATTCCTGTCAATGATGCTAACAAAATATCTAAAACAAGCAATGGAACTGGCAACCTATGAAGTTCTAGAAGACGGTACTTTTTATGGAGAAATTCCGGGATTTGAGGGAGTATATGCTAATGAAACAACCCTCGAAGCTACTAAGGAACAGTTACAGGAAGTTTTGGAAGGCTGGGTTATTTTAGGACTACGCTTACAGCATCAGTTACCGATTGTTGACGGTATCAATCTAACCCCTCAACAAAAAATCGCCTGATGCCACCTTTTGCCCCCATCAAAAGGAAAGAGTTAATTCGCCAGTTGAGAAAGCTGGGATTTTCTGGTCCTCTGGTAGGAGGAAATCATCAATATATGGTGCAGGGAAAATTAAAAATCTGGATTCCTAATCCACACCAAGGAGATATTCAGTAAAAGCTTGCTGGCTAAAATTTTACAACAAGCAAATATTAGTAGAGAAGAATGGGAAAAATTACGTTAAACAATTCTGTCTTGGAAAAGTTAAAAACTGTTCTCAATTAAGCAAGATGAATGCCATAGAAAAGGGGTTTCTCAAAGAAACCCCTTTTCTGAACTGTCAATCTCTTGTCTCGATTAATTCGGGGACAAGTTCGGGAATAAAACCGGGTTCAGCTAAAGAACCAGTAACATGATGTTCAAAGACTTCTGCGGGGGGAAAAGTTTTCTTGACTTCCTGAGATTGCGGATCCGTAGAAGGTAGCCATTTAATTAGGGGTAAAGGTAGGAGAGTAGAGAGATTAGTAATCACTACCAATAACCAAAGGTTATCAAAATTAGTTTCGGTGACTCCCAACCAATGGGTTAATAAAGCGCCGATTTCTTGGGAAACTAATCCTGACATATTCCAGATAGACATTAATAAAGCGAATAGAGATGCTTCAATGCCCACGGGACAAAGACGGGCCGATAAAATTAAGACGGGTAAAAAGGCAATTTGTCCCATGACGGTGAGGATGAGACTATCCCCCAAACTAAACCAATGATCGTCAATACCGAGCGCTCGATTAGTATGGGTAACTAAGAGTAGGGTAGTCATCCCTAAAAGCGCAGAAATCACCGTACTCCAACCCAAAATTAAACGAAAGGAAATCGCTTTTAAAAACCGTTGATATACCCAGATGCCCAGGATCGAGGCTAAACTGGTGACTAAGCGCACTCGTCCTAAAAATTCCGGTTCAAATCCTAACTCGTTGGTGGTGAAGTAGAAAAAGGCAGAATCGGCGCTAGGGGTAGCCTGCCAGAGAAAAATAAAGGCAGTGGGTAATAAAATTGATTTTTGTCTAATTGCTGACCATAATTGCCCGATTTGCTCCTTGACTTTGGGCGTTGATTGTGAATCATTGTTATTCTTGATTTTTTCCTCTGTAATTAAAAACGCCATGGCTGAGGCAATCAGGGGAAAAATAGCCGTAAGAGCGAAGACAGGACGAGTGCCGAGGTGTGCCAGTAACCAACCTCCCAGATAAGCCGTAATTAAGCCGCCTAGGGCCGATATTCCCCAAGTTAAGGACTGTAGAGAGCCGGATTGAGTGAAGGACTCTCTGCGGGCCCTTTCTACTACCAAAGAATCGACGATGACATCACTAATGGTGACAGAAAGGGAACCAAGCAGGATCGCCGCCGCCGCTTGCCAAGCATTCTCCACCACAGTGGCTAGGGCCAACCAAGCTAAAACCCCGAGAATTCCCGATAAAATGAGGTAGGGCCGACGACGATAGCCGAAAATAGGCAAACCATCCGAAAGAAAGCCAAAAGCTGGTTTAATCACCCAAGGAATCGCCGCCACTCCGATTAATGCCCCCATCTGGGAGGGACTCAAGGCCAAATCGTCTTTTAAAAAGAAGCTAACCGCTAATCGGGAGAGTCCGAGAATGCCCTGGACGAAATAAACCCCTAAAATGCCAATTAATTCGGGATTAGGGTCATTTCCGAACAAGATACTCTCTTTAAGGAATTTTTTCCCGCGATCGATGCCAAGGCGATTAATAAGCATGAAGTTTCATAAATATTTGTTACTGTCTCTATAATAATGATTGATCGCTCGATCGGTGCGTTAGCTGTTAGGGTTTGGCTGTTGAGCTTTAGGTTCTGGCGGTTGGGTATTGGGTTTTAGGGTTTTAGTTGAATTTCCCTGCTCTCCACTTCTCTATTCCCAATCGGCATAACAGACTCATTGTCGTGTTATTGGGAAAGTTTTTTGCGATCGCTCTATTAATATACGGAAAGATTTTTTTTAATGTGTATTTGATGTGATACAGGGAAACTTTCCGTATAATCCTCAGTTAGGTTTACCAACAAAGGCGAGAGATGAAAAAAGTTCTAAACGTAGGTGGCAACAGCAAGGCGATTCCGCTTCCGCCCCAATATTCAGAATTTGAACACTTGCTGCTCGATATTGACCCGAAAGGTTCACCAGATATTGTGTGCGATGCGCGTAATCTTACCACCCTTGAAAGTGGTCAGTTTGACGCTGTTTACTGCTCACATAACCTTGAACACTACTACCGACACGATGTACAGAGAGTCCTAGCTGGGTTCCTACACGTACTTAAGGACGGCGGTTTTGCACATATTCGGGTCCCGGACATCCAGGAACTGATGCGGATCACAATTGACAGGGGTTTAGATATTGATGATGTCCTGTATCAATCACCGGCAGGGCCAATTATGGTTCTAGATGTCCTTTACGGTTATAGCGTTGAAATCGAGCGCAGTAAAAAAGACTTTTTTGCCCATAAGACCGGTTTTACACATAAATCGTTGTTGAAAGCCTTGCAAAAGGCGGGCTTTTCAAAGATATATAGTGCCGCTGGCAATCTTGAAGTGTCTGCTTTGGCATTCAAAGTGGCACCAGACCATGATACACGATTACTTTTCAACCTCCCTCCTGACTAACAGCAATCGTTTTGTATGGCCTACCTAGGGTTTGCTAAATAATGGTAAAACCCTTTCAAAATAAGGCTTTTGACCTGTTAAAACCCGATTTTAGTGAAAGAAAATAGTGCGATCGCTATTGCCGTAGCCGTAGGGTGCGTTCCCTAAGGTCAGTTCTACTACTGCACCGATCGATTTTGGGGAACGCACCCTACTCATTCATTAAAGTTGATAAGTCTAGGTGATCTAATATCCTCTGCCAGATTAGCACTTAATTGGGGATAGATCATCTACTTCTTACATTAGTATGATCGCTGCTCTGGTAGTGGTGGAGGGTTCATAAAAAAATGTGCTAATCGGCATAACAGACTTATTGTCGTGTTATTGGGAAAGTTTCTTGCGATCGCTATATTTGAGGGTAATATAGTGCGATCGCATCGCCTCCTAGGTTGGGTTGAGCGCAACAATAGCGGGTCGAAAATACCTCAAGTCGCTTGTTTAAGCGAAACCCAACCACCCCAAAGGTTACTCTTGCTTGGGTTGACTACAATAGTTGCTGTCATTCCCATCTGGAGCCATAGTTCTCTCAAATCTCGTATAACTCCTGTAACCATCTCAAAAAATTTGCTGATTGGGGATAGGATTGATTAAGTATTCTTTGTTTTACTGCATCGTGAAGTTGTTTCCCCGGCGGATCTTGCCAAGCTAAATAGGTATGAATATTAGCCTTATCTAGATGATAATCCCTATAGGTTGCCCCTTGTTGTTTTGCCTCTATCACCTTGTTTTGTGTATATTGCCAAAGATTATTATCGGGAACTAAATAGGCTAAAAAAGTCTCTAACATTCCTCTAGATTGATTATCGGGCATCATCCACACACCGAATTTTATCCCCGATTCTAGAGTTATAATTAATCCCGCTGCTGGTAAATTTTGAGGTAAGTTAGGTATATTTGGTAAACAGGCATTATATAAACTTTTCCAACGATTATCAGGTTCTTCGTCTGCATCTATGACAATTCCTAAATGAGTTAGTCCGTTAGGAGTTTTTAGTTGTGCAGAGATGTATTTAGGTTTTAGTAAATTTTCAACACCATCACAATTTATGATATTCAGTGGCTCTTCCCCTCTATTCCAAGTAACTCCATTTGCTTCCATTAATTGGGGAATAACTCTCAATTCCTCTGCACCTTCCACTAATAACTTTTTTGTCTCTATTTTAGGCATTGTTACCGCACCTCAAGATTACTTGTAGCGGCAATAACAATTTCTTCTGGATCAAAGATTACAGATTGGCTTTTTTCCTTATCTATCCTTTGAATAGTAATCTCGTTATCGGTAATTTTTTCTTCGGTAATTAATTCGGCTAAACTTTGCCAACAATCCCGGCTGTGAGTGGTGGCGAATACCTGAATATTGAGTTTTTTAGCGGTTTCCCAGACGACTTTCCACATATCAGTCATGACAGTAAAGTGCAATCCGCTATCAATTTCATCAACTAATAAAATTCCATTTTCAAGATTAACCATCGCTAAAACTAATCCTAACATTCGCCAAAATCCATCGCCTAAACTGCCAATAGGTATAGGTTGATCATGATTTTTAATTTTGATTAAAAACCCACCTCTAACACCTAGGTTATTTGCAGTTGAATACTTGCCAGAACCAATACTGGCTATTCTTTCAATTTTTGGCTCAATAATTTTCAAAGATTCAATAATTAAATCTTCTAAAGGAGAGAGAACAATGTTGTCAAAAAGTGCCGCCATATCAGAACTTGTTAGAGAAAATGGTGTTAAGAACCTCAATTCAATTTTATTATCAATACCTATTTTATGGGAAATTCTGCTTAAACTAGCCATTCTTCTTATGGAATCTCTGGCAAGAGTACCGTTGGCAAGAAGTTCCAGTTCAATAGGTTTTTGTGATTGACTCCATCTAATACTTAAAAGAAGTTTATTCCATTCCTCATCGTCGAAAATATTATCATTATTTAAATCATCATTTTTGTCTGAAAATAGAGATAGTTGTATAGGAATACTTTTAACAGAAATAGTAACACTTTCCTGATGTGATTCCCTAGATGCAATGATAATAATTTCCTTACTTGGGATGATTTCATGCCCAGGAAATAAATGACAAATTTCAAAAACTTTAGTGCGATTACTTTCTGACCAACTAAACTCGCCTCTATAGCTAATAGTTTCAAGAAATATATCCAGATTATTTTGGACATACAAAAACTGAATTGCTTCTAAAATAGAAGTTTTACCGCTATTATTTTTACCTACTAAGAGATTAATTCGACCAAGATTGGCCATCTCAAAATTTTGAAAACCGCGAAAGCCTTCAATTTTTAGGGATTCTAACATGAGTAATTACCCCGGATTTTCCGTTATTAAATCTAGTTTATCTAAACCTCAGAAAACACCTCAATTAATGACAGAGCAGCACCATGGCGATACCGATACCCAAACTTAAACCGACCAGCACCTGAAAAGGAGTATGACCAATTAATTCCTTTAAACGTTCCTCGTTAAATTCCTTGCCCTCCTGGAACATTTCATCGATAATTTGATTGAGAATCCGGGCCTGTTTTCCTGCTGCCTGACGCACTCCGGCCGCATCATACATAACAATAACCGCAAAAAGCGCAGCGATGGCAAATTCGGCACTAGACCAACCCATCTGTAATCCTACCCCAGTAGCCAAGGCCCCCACCAGTGCCGAGTGAGCGCTAGGCATTCCCCCCGACGAGACTAGATAGCGCAGACTCACCTTACCATCGCGGATTAACTCAATCAGCGCTTTTAGTCCCTGGGCAGTGAAACAAGCTAAAAGAGAGACTAGCAGTATTTGATTGTGTAACACCTGCTCGAAGTCCTGCATAATCTCATTCGTTTAATTTAATTTTTACGATTAACAATATACTCGGCGATGGCCCGTAAAGGTTCAGCGGCCTCATCGTAGCCACTCAATTCATTGATGGCACTATCTATTAACTGTTGAGCTTGCTGGCGAGACCCTTCTATCCCCCAGAGACTGGGATAGGTAGCTTTTTGTGCCTGTAGATCCTTACCGGCGGTTTTACCCAATTCCTCCTTGGTCGCCGTGATATCGAGAACATCATCGATAATTTGGAAAGCCAAGCCAATATTTTGGGCATAACGGGCTAATTTAGCTATATCTTCCGCTTTTGCCCCCGCTAAAACTGCCCCCGACACCACAGAAGTCTCCAACAGAGCCCCCGTTTTCTGAGTATGGATAAAACCGAGAGTTTCTGCCGAAATATCCGGTTTTCCTTCGGATTCCAAGTCTAAAACCTGACCTCCCACCAAACCCGCTGCCCCGACAGTGCGACCTAAACGGGCAATTACCTCTAAAATCTGTAGGGGAGGTACATTACGAGTCTGGGTAGCCACATACTCGAAAGCGTAGGCTAGGAGACCATCCCCCGCTAAAATAGCGATATCTTCGCCAAAAACCTTATGATTGGTTAATTTCCCGCGTCGGTAATCATCGTTATCCATGGCGGGTAAATCGTCATGAATTAATGACATAGTGTGAATCATTTCTAGGGCGCAAGCGGTGGGTAAAGCCATCTCTAGGGAACCCCCCATCAATTCACAGGTAGCCAGACATAAAATCGGCCGCAGACGTTTACCGCCGGCGAGGAGAGAATAGCGCATCGCCTCGTAGATTTTGGCGGGATTGCCGATAACTAAAGAGCTATCTAAAGCTGACTCGACAATCAACCGCTTTTCCTCCAGATAGGAAGCCAGAGAAAAGCTCTCGTTTTTCCTCACTTCTACTCCTCGTTCGCCCCTAGTAACCATGTCTTTTTGTCTTGAACCGACTGCTTTTAAAACTATATCAGGAAACTCCACCTCGATGGGAATTAAACTGATTGCTCCCTTGTCCCCTAAGCTGTTGACTGTCTAAATTACGCCTTCAGACTACATGGCAGCGCCGCAGTTGCTATTCTGAACATTTGTACTAAAATTCCCCAGGCCGAGAGAGGTCAATTTTTTTTGATGCCTATTTTCTCTTTTACCTGAAAAAATACCTCCCCCAGTCCAGAGATTAGCGAAAAACGGGTGATACAATTGAATTTCGCCGCAGTTATCCTGGGAGATGTTGAAGTTTTGATGATTCGGTCAAACTTCCGTTTTCTTAGCTTGCAGTTGAGAAATTTCTCGATTAACCTATAATTAGGATTATCCTAGAAATATATTGTATGCTGCCAGGGCAAATTTTAGGCGATCGATACCAAATTCAAAATCAGTTAGGTAAACAAACTGGAAGACGCACTTTTCTCGCCCAAGATCTAAAAACGGGCGCTACTGTTGTCGTCAAATTATTAATCTTCAGTCCCGATTTTGAATGGACAGATTTAAAACTTTTTGAACGGGAGGCCGAAACTCTTAAACATCTAGATTGTCGCTCGATTCCCGAATATATCGACTATTTTGAAGTTCGTACCGATACCTATCAAGGTTTTGCTCTTGTTCAGAGTTATATCGAGGCTAAATCTCTCAAGGAACAGATAGAAAATGGCCGCAAATTTAGTGAATCAGACCTGCAAGAATTAGCTAAATCTATCCTCGGTATTTTAATTTATCTCCATGGACTTAACCCGCCAATTATCCACCGGGATTTGAAACCTAGTAATATCTTATTAAAAGATCGATCGGGTCATAGTATCGGCAATGTTTATTTAATTGATTTTGGTTCTGTCCAGACTGTTGCTCAACAGGAACAGGCCACTTTAACTATCGTCGGAACCTACGGTTATATGCCCCCAGAACAATTCGGTGGTCGCACCGTTGCCGCTTCTGATTTATACAGTTTAGGAGCCACTTTAATCTATCTAGCTACAGGCATTCATCCCGCCGATTTACCCCAAAAAGATGGCAAAATTCAATTAAATAATTTAGCCAATTTAAGCCCTGCTTTTGTTCATTGGTTAGGGCAGTTAATTGAACCTAGTATCGAGAAAAGGTTTATTTCAGCACAGGCAGCAAATCAAGCTTTAAATACTCTCCACGAAATTCAATTAACTTCCTCGAACCTTGAAAAACCCGCAGGGAGTCGGGTACAGTTGCAAAAAAGCGAGGAGAAAATTAAAATATCTTTACCTCCCGAAGGTTTTACCCCTAAATTAATTTATCTTGGAACCTTTGCTATCGCTTGGAACGCTTTTTTATTAGTATGGACAGGAGGAGCAGTTTCCATTCCTCTGTGGATGAGTTGGTTTTTTCTGCTCTTTTCCTTGCCTTTTTGGTATGTGGGTTTAGGAATGCTTTACCAGATTATTTATTGTCTCAAAGGGGAGGAAATTATAACTATTAATAATCAAGAAATTGTTACCTATCAGCGAATTTGGGGTTTGACACTTCCGGGCAAAAAGAAAATGGCACGGGAACATATTAATAAACTGGTGAAAGCTGATAGTTATCATACCAAAGATGGTGATGGCGATCGAGTTTATGTACCGATGGCTTTAACTATTTGGGCAGGGACTAAAGAATATACTATTAGCACTAGGACAAAAGAATATCTGAGTCAGCCCGAAATTGAATGGTTAGCAGCGGAATTAAGCCAATGGTTAGGAATACCAATTACTAATAAGTAGCCAGTTACAATCAGCTTTTTTCTCCCCCTCTCCCTTCTCCCTTCTCCCTTTTCCCCTCTCCCCCACTGATTACTGCTTACTGAAAAAGTTTCCTACTTCCCACCCCCTGATATGGACGAACTGTCTGTGATCAGTGTAAAATTTTATGAAGGGTCTGGGTTTTTTTCTCCCTTTTCCTCAGAAATGCCCCAGAGCCAGTGACTAAAATCAAAATTGTGCATCCCATCGATAATTAAGTTTATGAGCGCCACTATTACCGTAGAAAAACGCAAATTAGAAAAATCCCCTTTAGAACTGCATTATCTCGGCGATCGAGTCTTGCGTCAACCGGCCAAGCGGATTGCTAAAGTCGATGACAGCATTCGTCAATTAGCCAGAGAAATGCTGCAAACTATGTATAGTGCCAATGGTATCGGGTTAGCAGCCCCGCAAGTGGCAGTCAATAAACAATTGATTGTCATCGATTGTGAACCCGATAAACCCGAAAATACGCCCTTAATTCTGATTAATCCCCAAATTATCGGTTATAGTCGGGAATTGTGCAAAGCGGAAGAGGGTTGTTTGAGTATTCCCGATGTGTTTTTAGATGTCATCCGTCCCCAAGCGATCGAAGTGAGTTATAAAGATGAACAGGGGAAACCGCGAAAACTGCAAGCTAACGGTTTACTAGCGCGGGTAATTCAACACGAAATGGATCATCTTAATGGTGTCATGTTCGTGGACAGAGTCGATAACGATTTGGCACTCAATGAAGAATTAAAAAAACACGGTTTTTCCGTGCAAGCGGTGAAACCCGTCGAGAAAGTGACAAAATAAAGGCATTAGTTAATTTAGGTGAGGAGTGAAAATGACCCCGAAAAGCGGCGTTTTATTGTTATTATCCTGTATTGCAGCGATCGCTGGTGTGGGTTGTGTCTTTGAAATTAGTTCAGGAGAACCGGATTTAGGCAATACCACCACTGGCTTAATTCTAGCGGCAAGTGTACCATTAACAGCCCTATTTTTTTGGGCGGCGGTTAAAGACACGAGAGCCAATTACAAATAGAATAAATTCCCCTCGTTTATCTAAAAATTGGCATAATTTTCACGAGCAGAAGAGAGAATTTATTTCTCTCTTTTGTCTGTTTTAATTACAGGATAAATTGCCAGAAAAAGTTAAGTGCCTCAGCAAAATTAATTACACATATCTAACCCCGCTCTTGCCTATTGCCTATTGCCTATCTTCACTAGGAAATTAATTTTGCACGACTACTTACTACCCACATTCCGCACCCTCAACTGTCACATAAGCTGTCCCCCTCCAGAGACTTGAGTAAAAATACTTAGCTGGTGAAGGTTTTCTCGGCACCAGCTAGGGGGGTCTTGAAACCCCTAAT
>NZ_SFBO01000123.1:0-44763 GCF_007095705.1 Microcystis sp. Msp_OC_L_20101000_S702 | reverse complement strand
TGGACTCTGTGTAAGACAGTACATGGTTTTTTAACTGTGGTATGCGACGGTGGTGGAAGCAGAAACTTAAATCGTGAGGTTTAGGAATCGCCGCCCTAAAAGTGCGGCGAGGATGTCAACAATAATAGTCCTCATCAAAACAGTCCTATCTCCTCGAATCTTACCGTCACATCTTTACTAAAACCCCAAAAACCCCTTGACAAAAAACACAGAATATAGTATGTAAATCAGGGAAAGTGGTTAGCGGTTACTGATAACTGATCACTGATAACTGATAACTGAAAATAACTGCTATAAAATTGGACTAGCCTTTTTCCCCAGAAAAAAATCCCCATCCATGACCTTAATCCTCTACAACACCCTCAGTCGTCGCGAAGAACCCTTTACCCCCCTCATCCCCGGCATTGTCTCCATGTATTGCTGCGGCATTACCGTCTATGATTATTGCCATTTGGGTCATGCGCGTACCTGTGTGGTTTGGGATGTGGTGCGGCGTTATTTGGAGTATCTCGGTTATAAAGTGCGCTATATTCAGAATTTCACCGATATTGACGATAAAATTCTCAATCGGGCTAAAAATGAACATACCACCATGGCAGCCGTAGCCGAGAAATTTATCGAGGCCTACTTTGAGGATATGGCAAAATTAGGAGTCAGACCGGCGGACGCTTATCCCCGGGCCACTCATACCCTCGACGGTATCAAGCGCCTAGTCTATGAATTAGAACAAAAAGGCTATGCTTACCCCAGCGATGGCGATGTTTACTATTCCGTCCGTCGTTTTTCCGATTATGGCAAACTATCGGGGCGAAAACTGGATGATTTGCAAGCCGGGGCCAGCGGCCGGGTAGAAACCGACGACCCGGAAGCAATTAAAAAACAAGACCCCTTTGATTTTGCCCTCTGGAAGGGGGCAAAACCGGGGGAACCTAGTTGGGATTCTCCCTGGGGCCAAGGTCGTCCGGGGTGGCATATTGAATGTTCGGCCATGGTCAAAGAACAATTGGGAGAAACTATCGATATTCATGTGGGGGGAAGTGATCTGATTTTTCCCCACCACGAAAACGAAATTGCCCAAAGTGAAGCGGCTACGGGTAAACCTCTGGCCCACTATTGGTTACATAATGGCATGGTTAAGGTGGCCGGGGAAAAAATGTCGAAATCCCTCGGTAATTTCATCACTATTCGCGAGTTATTGGCAAAATATGACCCCTTAGCCGTGAGATTATTAATTTTAGGCGCCCAATACCGCAAACCGATCGATTTTTCCGATGAGGGATTGCAGGCGGCCACTAATGGCTGGCATACTTTACAAGAGGGTTTATCCTTTGGTTATAAGCATCTTCCGCCCGATAATCCTGGAATTACTGACCAAGAGCTAGAAAATCGCTTTCAAGAGGCGGTAAATCACGATTTTAACTTTGCCGGTGGTTTAGCGGTGTTATTTGAAATCGCTAAGGAATTACGCAAGGAGGGTAATAATTTAACCCATGCGGGTAAGACAGACAGCAATCTGGCCCAATTAGCGGTAAAATGGCATACTTTGGTGAAATTGTCTAGGGTTTTGGGCTTAGAAATGGCCGCTGACCAGGGAGAAACCCCTGTTTCTGAGGGAATTAGTGCAGCGGATATCGAAAATCTGATCCAACAACGGACAGAGGCAAAAAAAGCGAAAAATTACGCCGAAAGCGATCATATTCGTGCAGAATTAAAAGCCCAAGGCATTACTTTAATCGACCAACCCGGGGGAGTGACTAAATGGTTAAGAGAGGGAGACTAGAAATTCTTTGACCACTTCCTCCACCCTGCGATTGCGTCCATCCACCTGATAGTTTAATTTCTGCATAGTGCTGGAGGTAATTTTGCCAGTGAGTTTGGCTAAAACCTGTCGCAATTGCGGATATTTTTGCAAACTATCCCGGTTAAAAATCGGCACCGCTTCGTAGGGAGGAAAATAGCGTTGATCATCTTCTAGGATGACTAAATCTAGCACGGGAATTAAGCCATCGGTGGAATTTCCCGCCACTAAATCCACTTGTTTGGCCGCTAAAGCGCGGTACATTAACCCTAAATCCATCACTTTCGGGGGTCCGGCAAAAGTTAGGCCGTAGGTCTTCGCTAATCCCTTGTAACCGTCTTCCCTTTCCAAAAATTCATAACCAAAACCCGCTTGCCAATTGGGGGTATATTTAGCCACCTGCGAGAGAGTTTTAAGATTGTATTGACTGGCGGTTTCTCCCCGGATAACAATGGCGAAAGTATTCTCAAATCCTAGACTGGGAAAGACTTCTAGATTAAATTTTTCTGGATAAATCTTTTGCAGCTTTTCAAAGACTAATCGGGCATCGTTAAGGGGTTTTTCTTGCAAAATTCCCGTGAAAGCCGTGCCAGAATACTCCACATAACCGTCGATTTTACCCGCTTTCACCGCTTCATGACAGATCAGAGTACCACCGAGATTAAATTGACGATCAACCCGTAAATTCGTCTCTTTTTCGATTTCCTGTGCCAAAATTTCCCCTAAAATCACCTGTTCGGTAAAATTTTTGGAACCGATCACCACTGTGCCGGGGGATGAATGGAAAATTTGAGTCAAGAGGAAAGATAGCAAGGCCAACCCAATTAAACCTAAGCCCCATTGCCATTTAGAGGGCTTTTTCGGACGTTGCGAAGGGGAAAAGGTCTTTTCTAGCCGACCGAGACTCCAATCGGCAACAAGGGCTAAAAAAGCGGCAGGAATTGCCCCCGCCAAAATTAACTGATTGTTGACCGTGGCAATACCGCGAAAAATAAACACTCCCAAACCACCGCCACCAATGGCAGCTGCGATCGTAGCCACACCGATAGCAATCACCGTCGCAATTCTCACTCCTGCCAAAATCGTCGCCCTGGCCAGGGGTAATTCGATATAGCGCAGGATTTGACCGTCGGTCATGCCTAGGGATAACCCCGCTAATTTTAATTCGGGATCAACTTTTTTGATGCCCAGATAGGTATTTAAAACAATTGGCAGTAAAGTATAGAGAGTTAGGGCAACAATAGCGGGAATTTTGCCGATTCCTCCCAAAAAAGGCACGGAAATTAAAAAACCAAATAGGGCTAAACTGGGGATAGTCTGTAGGGTGTTAACGATCGCTATAATCGGTGGGGCGAGAATAGCTTGACGACTAATTAAAATACCTAGAGGAATCCCGATTAAGCTACCCATAGCCATGGCTATTCCCGTCAAGAAAAGATGCTCTCCTGTGCGAAAAGCGATTTCCCCCCCATAATCTAGCCAAAAACTATCCATAAACTTCCCTTAAAGCGGCTGGTTCATCCTATTGTATAGAATAAATGGGATCTATTAGTTCCAGTCTTGATTTAAAGATTCTATCACCATCTTGACATTATTTCCTCCCTAAAGACCAATGACTAACAAATTTAATCCTCGGGCTAAAACTGTTGCCGATTGGGCCTATATCGGTATTGATAAACATTTTCATAAAGTTCTTAAACACGAAGCTGGGGTTTTACTCGATCAGGATACGGAAGAATTACATCAAATTCGTGTGGGAATGCGCCGTCTTCGCAGTACTTTAACTGGTTTTGCCCCCGCTTTAACCATGCCGAAATCTGCCGATCAAAAACGGGTGGGTAATCTGGGCAGAATTTTAGGAGAATTGCGGGATTTAGATGTGTTAAAAGAGGCTTTTATCGGTCATTATCAGCCAATTTTGCCCCCGCAAGAACAGGGGTTACTAAAGAAAGTTTTACAAGTTCTCGAACAACAAAGAAAAAAGGCATTTGCTAAGGTAGAAAAGCTGTTAAAGTCCGATAAATTTCTCAATTTTAAGGCAGATTTTGCCAGTTGGTTGGATAATCCCACCTATCAACCGATAGGAAAATTAGATATTGCCACAGTTTTACCAGACTTATTATTACCGCAAGCGAGTCGCTTTTTACTGCACGAAGGTTGGTTAGTTGGGGTAAATTTGGAGGAAGATCAAAAAGTAAGAGAGTTTTCTAGTCAAGAAATTGATGACTTATTGGAAAAAGAAGGATTATTACTGCATGATCTTCGTAAAGAAGCCAAGCGTTCTCGCTATAATATGGAGTTATTCACTCAGTTTTATGGCGATAAGTATCGAGAGTATCTAGAGGATATTAAAAACCTTCAAGGTATTCTCGGAGAAATGCAGGATTGTTGTGTTCTCTCGGATTTTCTTAGCCAAATTTTCCCTAATTGTCTTGCCAAGGAAATGCCCACCTTACTAGAAATTTTCCAAAATATCCGTCACCAAAAATGGCAAGAATGGCAACCCTTACAAAAGAAATTCCTTGACGCTGACACCAGAAAAAGTCTGCACCAGACAATTTTACAGCCTATTTTTCGGCCAAATAGTGTAGAATTAGGAACTAATCCAGAATCCTGAGATTAGGAACCGATGAATTTTTTTCAAAAGTTAAACCACGCCATTAGTCAAAACCAGACTCTACTTGTCCTCGGTTTAGATGCTAACCCCGAAATGATGCCCTCCACCCCGGGAGAATTAATCGTTAATTTAGAACAGTGGCTCAAGTTTATTATCGATGAAACTGCCCCTTTTGTCTGTGCCTACAAACCAACTTTAGGCTTTTATCAAGCTTTGGGAGCGGCAGGGTTAGAATTATTACAGCGAATTTTAACGGCAATTCCCCCTCATATCCCGGTAATTTTGGATGCTAAACACGGTGATATTAATACCAGCAGTGTTTTAGCCGAGACTATCTTTAAAACTTGGCAGGTGGACGCGGTTACTCTCAATCCCTACTCCGGACAGGATCACGTTGCTCCTTTTTTAGTTTACCCCGAGCATGGCGCTTTTATCCTCTGTCATACTTCCAATCAAGGCGCGATTAATCTGCAAGAATTCCCCAGTCGCGACAATCCTTTTTATCTGCAAGTTGTCAAAGAAGCTTGCACTTGGGGAACTCCCGAACAAGTATTTTTAGAAGTGGGAACCACTCAACCGGAGATATTGAAAAGGATTCGCAATTTTGCTCCCGAAAGATTGATTTTATTACGCAGTATTTGGGAAGAAAAAAGTCAATTCTCCGAGTTAATTACTGTGGGTTTAAATAGTCATGGCGAGGGTTTATTAATTCCTGTACCCCAAGACTTTTTATCTCAACCCGATTTGGGGGCAAAAGTCAAGGATTTACGAGAGGAAGTCAACAAAATTCAACAAAATCACCAGCAAGAATCGAGCCAAGATGATACTTGGACTGCTAACGTTTGTCTTTTAAAACAACATCCTCATCAGGATTTAATTCTACAATTATTTGATATTGGCTGCTTGATGTTTGGCGATTATGTGCAAGCATCGGGAGAAACTTTTTCCTATTATATCGATCTGAGAAAAATTATCTCTAATCCTAATATTTTTCAGCAGGTAATTGAAGCCTATGGAGAAATATTAAAAACCTTGACATTTGACCGCATTTCTGGTATCCCCTACGGTTCTTTACCTACAGCTACGGGTTTATCTTTATTATTAAATCATCCGATGATTTTCCCCCGCAAAGAAGTAAAAGCCCACGGCACAAGAAGAGTAATTGAAGGTAATTTTCAAGTGGGGGAAACCGTGGTAGTAGTGGACGATATTTTAATTTCTGGCAAAAGTGCGATCGAGGGGGCAGAAAAGATTAAATCGGCGGGATTATTAGTTAATGATATTGTGGTTTTTATCGACCATGGTGGCCCTGTTAAAGATAAACTTCGTAGCCATGGTTATCAACCTTATTCGGTTTTAACCCTAGCAGAAATTACCGATACTCTCTACGAAGCGGGAAGACTGACAGAAGCAGAATATAGCTGTTTTTTAAATCGCTCCCATTGATATTTAGCCATCAGTTATCAGTTATCAGTTACCAGTTATCAGTAGGAAAATAGAATATTAAGTGAGCAGTATTACGGTCTTTATCCTCAAGGGGAAGTTTAACCTAATTCGGTATTCATCCTGACTCCCAAAAACGAAAACTTCCTATCTCAGCCTTAAGATAACTGCCATAAGTAGCAGCCTTATGCTGTTTTTTCACTGTTTACTGTTTACTGATCACTGATTACTGATCACTGATCACTGATTACCGATCACTGGAAATTGTTAAGAAACTTGACTGCGTAAGACCTTTAAGGGATTGAGGAGCTTACCTTCTTCCTTTTCCTCAAAAATAGTTAAATCTTCGGGTTTACAACGTTTTATATGCAATTTAATCCCCTGCGCTCCTTCTGTTTTCAAATCTTCTTCGTAACCAGCTTGAGCGACTTCAGCCTCGTCTTTAGCGAGAAAAGGACCAAAATAATAAGTACATCTGGGATAGTCGGTTTTAATCTCGACCCAGTAGGCTAATCCGAACCTTTCGAGTAAGCTAATCAAAAATTCTTTCATTTCGTTCCCCATCTAAATCTACTCTGGTGGTTTTGTTACGTTTGTTTACATTTCGCAAACTTCCTTCCTATTCTATTTATACTTTCTCCTTTTGGCTATTGGGAGTGTCGAAAAATACAGATTTTCAATCGGGGGAATTTTGCCAGCGTTGCCGGTAAACCTCGTAAAGAGCCATAGCCGCCGCCACCGAAGCATTGAGACTGGGGGTTTTGCCTGCCAAGGGGATAGATACCAACTCATCGCAGGACTTTTGGGCCAACAGACTCAAACCCTCTCCCTCCGAACCTACCACCAATCCTATCGCACCCGTTAAATTGATTGTGTGTAAAGATTTACCAGTTTTTGCCGCCGTGCCGTAGAGCCAAAAACCGGCCGCTTTTAATTCCTCTAAAGCACGATTGAGATTAACCACCCTAGCGACGGGTAAATATTCCAGGGCCCCCGCCGCCACTTTCATCACCGTCGATGTCACCCCGGCGGCGCGACGTTGGGGAATAACTACCCCCTGACAACCCATAGCTTCGGCGGTGCGAATGATTGCCCCAAGGTTATGGGGATCCGTAATACCTTCAGCGATGACGATGACGGGGTGGCGACTTTTGCCCTTAGCTTTTTCGATCAGATCGGCTAATTCGATATACTCATAGGGAGACATCTGGGCGGCGATCCCCTGATGATTGGCCTTACTGGTAATCTGATCGAGACGGAGATCGTCCACCTCATCAATTACCGTGCCGTTGGCTTTGGCTTTTTCCAAAAGGGTATGATAACGGGGATCGTAACGGAGTCGATTGACTACCCAAATCCGATTCAGTTGGCGCTCCTCCTCCATGGCCGTTAAAACTACCCGGCGACCGTAGAGCAGATCATCAGCTTCTTGGTTTTCTGGAGTTACTGTCGGGGATTTAGCCAGAATTGGCCCGGTTTTTGACCGCGAGGGCCGGCGAAAATTACTATTATCGGACTTGCTACGAAATGGTCGATCGCTAGTTAGTAAAAGTATAGTCAAATATAGACAGACTGAATTCCATTTCAGAAATTCCCTTCACTTTTACTTCGAGAGATTAATTCTCCTTGGGTGAACTACGCACCTCTCTATCCCATAGCAGTTAAACGCATTTGGGAATGCTTTTCGTAAAATACCTGAGGGCTATAATTCTAGTTTTTCTAATAGTTGATGTAATCTTGAGGGGTCTTGTAGATAAAGATAGCCGAACAGGGTTTCTAAACTGCTGGCCTGCTGATAGACTTGGGCTGTCAGACGACGACGTTTTCCCGTGACCGCATTGCGTCCCCGGCGCAGAATTTCTTTTTCTTGGTCCGTCAGATAGGGCTGCAGTTGCGCTAAATCTAAAGCCTGTTGTTCGGCTCTGACTTTGCCCACCACCTGAGCGTGATAGTCTCCCAGACGCTGGGGCGGCAGTAAATAATAGGTGCGGATGTATAATTCATAAACAGCATCCCCCAGATAGGCCAGAGAAGCGGGCGATAATCGGTCAAGACCCTCTAGGATTGGTGAACCCTGGCCACTGACCTGTAAGCGAAGTTTTTCGAGAGGAGATTCCACGATTTACGCTTTTTCTAGATATTCGATCGCTTCTTCCAGGGTGGATCGCAGGGAAAAAAACTTCTCCAATCGCACCAGTTTTACGGTTTGAGTTACCCGCGCATTGGTAACAATTTGTAAACTGCCCCCTTCGGTTTTGGCCTTTTTCACCAATTTTACCAAAGCCCCTAAACCGGAGCTATCGATAAAATCAATCTGAGCTAGGCTAATAATCACATCCTTAGGACCCTGCTCCACATAGCCTTCGATCACCTTACAAAAAGTCGGTTCGGAAAAGGCATCTAAAAGACCCGTCAAACGGAAAATTTGGTACTTATCTCTGACCTCGCGGGTGCCTCGCAAGCTGACAGTCAAGTTAATTGCTTCTGGAATAATCGCCTCCTAGCTCTAGAGCCGTAAAAATCAAAACCCTAGTATATCCTAAAAATTTACGCCCGATCCTTTTTTGCTTGCCGCATTAAGTCGACAAATTTGCCAAACAGATAATCAGCATCGTGGGGGCCAGGACTGGCTTCGGGGTGGTATTGTACCGAGAAAAAGGGCAGAGACTTGTGTTTTAAACCCGCTACGGTGCGATCATTGAGGTTGAGATGGGTAATCTCCACTTGCGGATTTAAAGATGCCTCCTGCACCGCAAAACCGTGATTCTGACTGGTAATTTCCACCTGTTGCTGCAGTCCACAGGGTTGATTTAACCCGCGATGGCCAAATTTCAGTTTAAAGGTTTCTGCTCCTAGGGATAGGCCTAAAATTTGATGACCCATACAGATGCCAAAAGTGGGTTTTTCCCCTTGCAAAAGTTGCTTGGCTAGGGCAATACCTTCGGTGACAGCCGCCGGATCTCCCGGTCCGTTAGAAAAGAAAATACCATCGGGATTATAGGCGGCGATTTTTTCCGGGGGAGTGTCAGCGGGAACCACGATCACCCGACAACCGTAGCTGGCTAAACGTCGGAGAATATTGCGTTTGATGCCAAAATCGATCGCCACCACCGTTAACGGTTCTTGATCACTATCAATTGGCGCAAATTCCCAGGTGGACGGAGTGGGAGTCGTCCATTCGTACACTTCCTTGGTGGTTACTTCTTTGACGAGATTTAATCCCGCCATACTGGGGGCTGCCTGCACCAGCCGCAGTAAATCGTGATAATCGAGTATTTCCGTGGAAATTGCCCCATTCATCGCCCCAACCGAGCGAATTTTGCGGGTCAGGGAGCGGGTATCGATGCCATAGATGCCAATAACATGATGAGCGGACAGATAATCCGGTAGAGATTGGCTGGAACGCCAATTACTGGGCCGGTGGCAGATGTTTTTGGCGATCGCTCCTTTCACCTGGGGACGAATTGACTCCTCATCCTCGGGGTTAACCCCCGTATTTCCCAATTCTGGATAGGTAAAAGTGACGATTTGACCAGCATAACTGGGATCGGTGAGGACTTCCTGATAACCGGTCATCCCCGTGTTAAAGACAACTTCGCCGACGGTGGTTCCCTTGGCTCCGAAGGAATAACCCTCGTAAACTGTACCATCGGCCAGAACTAATAAGGCTTTTTGACTAGCGGCACTTGATATCATCGTCAATTTTTTAATCTTGAGTAGTGGTGAGAAACAGAAGTCAAGGATAGACTAGAACAGGGACTAGAAAACGAATTGCTTAGTTTTAATTGGCTAGAGCGTTTTATGATTAAGAGTACATCCGCTCAAGGACAACAGCTTCCCCTGACTAGCCATCGGCAAGATCCTATCGCTTAAAAAATAACTATATAAGTAATATGAGTGCAAGAAAACTGACTGATGCCACGAAAAAAGAAATTCTTAAGCTTTATCGGGAAACGGAGGCCACCACTTCCACCTTAGCCGAGCGTTATGGCGTGAGTAGTTCTACGGTCAGTCGTTTTCTCAAAAATTCTTTTTCTGGCGAGGAATACGAGCAATTAATCCAGAAAAAACGCTTGGCCCGCAATCCTCGTGGCCTCGAGGAGGAGGAAGCAGCAGCGGATCTACCAGAAAAAGCGATCGAGGTGATTAGTGTTCGGGCAGCCCAAATCGCAGCTAAGGATGAGCAGGCTTTTGAGCCACCGATCGCTTCTGTGGAACAATTAACCCTGTTAATGGATACCGCTTACCCGCCAGAAGCAGATAATCCAGAAGATACAGAAATTAATGGCGATAAGACCCTAGAAACCGCTAATTTAAGCGAGTTTTTCGTCGAAGCTATCGAGGAAGAGGAGGAAGAAGATGAGCTTGACGAGGATTGGGATGAAGAGGAGGATGAGGATGAAGATGAGGAGGAGGGGGAACTAGCGGACAGCTATTTAGGCCCGACTATCGTTAAAACCGCCCAATTACAGATCTTACCCCTCTCGGCGGCGGCTTTTCCCAAAACCTGTTACTTGGTCATCGATCGTGCTGCCGAATTAATCACCCGTCCCCTCAAGGATTTTGCCGAATTGGGTAAGGTTCCCCCTCAGGAAATCCAGCAGCGCACTCTCCCCATCTTTGAAAGTCATCGCATCGCTCGTCGTTTCTCCAAGCGCAAGGAAAAAGTGATTAAAGTTCCCGACGGTCGCCTGATCGAAAAAGCTCACGCTCAACTGGAAGCGAAAGGGATCACCCGTCTGCTCATGGATGGTCGTATCTACGCTTTAGAGTAGGGAATTAGGGGATAGGAGACTTTTCAGTCTCTTCCGAACCCGTTGCTGAGGGTGGGGATTCGCGCAGTTGAGAGAATTCAGCTTAGATGAGTTTACCCGAAGAAAATATGCCAATTTCATTCAGAGCAGAACTAGCTTACCAATAATCGGCTATGAGTGAGCGCGGTTTTTTGGTTTTTTCTGGATTTATCACCGGGGTTAGTGTAGTCTAAACTGGTATTACTTACCCAAGTTTTGGTTATCAGGTCAATAAAATACCGAAATATGCAAGAAAACGGAACCGCAGAAACTGTTTATAAGTTTTCTAGTACCCTATCTCCTTCCGATCCAAGCTATGTGGATAGAAGGGCTGATCTGAAATTGTACCAAGCTCTGATGAACAGTCAGTATTGTTATATTTTCAATTCTCGCAAAATGGGCAAGTCGAGTTTGACGGTACGCATCCAAACTCAAATTGAAGCCCAAGGAGTTGCCTGTTCCCGTATAGACTTAAATGAATTGGGGACATCAGTAGATCAATCTAGCTGGTATCATTCCTTAATTATTGAAATTGCCGAACAATTAAAACTAAATATGACGGATTTAGAATCTTGGATTGCCAGTCAATCTGTTTCTAATGTTGGGTTACTTAGACAGTTTATTAAAGAAATTTTATTGATAAAAATTTCAAACAACATTGTTATTTTTATTGATGAAATTGATGTGGTTAGAAAACTACCTTTTGCTACTGATGACTTTTTTGCTTACATTAGGTCTTGTCATGAAAAGCGAGTTATTAATGCAGATTTTAATCGTATTTCATTTGTTTTAATTGGCACGGCTACCCCCAATCAATTAATTCAAGATAGTCAAAGAACTCCTTTCAATATTGGTAAAGCAATTGAATTAAATGGACTGTCGTTAGAAGATAACTGTCAACCCTTGATGCAAGGACTAGAAGGGTTGGGTGTGTCCCCTCAAGAAATTCTACAAGAAATTTTTAGCTGGACTAATGGTCAACCTTTTCTAACTCAAAAATTGTGTTATTTAATGGCCAAGTTTAAAGTTCAAATACCTCAGTCTCTCTTATCAGCTTGGGTGCGAGATTTCGTTTATAAACACATTATTGATAACTGGGAAAAAAAAGATGAGCCTGCTTTTTTATCAAGTATAAGAGAGCGACTTATTTATCATCCTGACCAAGGGTATTTACTAAGGGTTTATGCCAACCTTTTAAAAGGTAAATTGGTGAAAGCGAGTAACACACCAGAACATGATGAATTATTGCTATCTGGATTAGTTATCGTCGATAATCAGGGCTATCTTAGGGTGGCTAATGCTATTTATCAGGCAATTTTTAATCAAAAATGGTTATATAATGTATTAGCAGCTAGTCGTCCTTATCAATCGGAAATTGCTAAGTGGGAAGACTCAAATTTTACCGATACAAATTGTTTACTGACAGGTAAAAAGTTAGAGGAATCTAAAAAATGGCAAGAAGATAAAGAATTAGATAGTATCGATTATCGTTTTTTAGCAGCCTCTGAAAGCATTACTCGTCAAAAACAATCTCGTTTATTTATGTTAGCAGCGGGAATATTTACTAGCATTGTTACAGGGTTACTTGGGTTGGGATTCTACCAGTCATGGCTGTTACCTTACTTTTATAAAATTCCCTATACTAAGGAGCCTGAACTATTTAGCCAAGGCGAAAAAAAGCTACTTATTAAACAGGAAAATTTTTATAAAGATGGGGGTATTTTGGCTTTTAAAAATGCTAATTATCTAGAGGCTAAACAGTTATTCAAAAAAGCCTATCTTGCTCATCCTGAAGATGCAGAAACCTTGATTTATTATAATAATGCTATCGCTTATTTAAGTAATAATTATGTGACTTTGGCGGTGGTTATTCCCAGTGGCAAAAAAAATGAAATTTCCCAAGAAATCCTTAAAGGGATTGCTCAAGCACAATATTTTTTTAATAGCCAATTACCGACCAGTGCGAATAATTTATTTTTAAATATCGTTATTGCCAATGATAATAATGATGAAAAAGTTGCTAAGATAGTCGCCAAGGAAATCGTTAAAGACACCCAAGTTATTGGAGTAATTGGACATTATTCTAGTGAAGCCACCTTAGCAGCTTTACCTATCTATGAAAGAGCCAAAATTACTTTAATTTCTTCGACAAGTTCCTCGGATGTAATTGAGAGTGAATACTTTTTTAGAACCGTTATCACCAATGAAAAAATTGGTGAGACTTTAGCTAATTATGCCAGCAAACATGATCTAGATAAAGTAATTATTTTTAATAATTCTAACCAGATTGATAGCCAAGAACTTACTCAAGAGTTTCATCAAGCTTTCCAAAAAAAAGGCGGTAAAATCACTAAAGTAATTGATTTATCATCTTCCCTAGATATTGACGCAGAAGTTTTAAAAGCATTTTCCCAAGATCAAGTTAGAGGAATTGTCTTATTTCCCAGTTTGGAATCAGCTTCTGTAGTAGTAGAATTATCCCATACTCTTGAACAGTTGAATACCAGCACCACTCCAGAACTGAAAAATAAGCTAGTTCTTTTAGGGAGTCATTCCATGTATGAACATCAAATGTTGGTTGATAGCGGTAAATTTATTGATAATTTAGTTTTGGCTGTGCCTTGGTTTTCCCATCTAATTAAGTCCCAAAATTTTGTCAGAGATGCTCAAGCTTTATGGAAAGAAGATATTAGTTGGCGAACCGCTACCAGTTATGATGCAGCCCAATCATTTATAGCTGCTATTAGAGCCTTGCAATCCCAGAATAAAATTTCTTCAGAGTTGATACAAGAATATTTAGAAAACCTCAATCTTTCGGCCAGTTTGACCTCAGGCAATTCTCTCAGGTTTGTAGATAATGAATCCGAATCTAATCGAGAACCAATTACTGTCAGGGTTAAGAGTAAGTTAGAAGCAAAACTTGAAAACTCAATTCAGTTTCAATTGGAATCTCAACGAGACTAATCAAGCAAGTCGTCAAAATATACTTGATACAAATTGCAACGAACCTCTAGGTTATCATAACTTTTGTGGATCAGTCCCAATCGTTCCAAAAATTGGACAGATTCTCCTTTCATTTGAGCCGGAGTCAGAGCTTTTTTCTGAAGAATTTGCCTAAAAATATTCCGTAGGTTAGCATTACTTTTCAGATATCTCATCAGTAGGAAAAAATGACTTTGAAATGGCTCTCGTCCCTGCAAGGCATCATCTAGAACCTTTTCTAGAGACTTCCCTTCTTGCAATTTTACCAAGATTAACTTAATTAAATAAGGATTACCTCCCACTAAGTTCATGACCTTATGAACATCTGATAACGTCCAATTAATGCCATTAACTTGAGCGAAAGTGAGAACTTGTTCCGCATTAAAATCCGATAAACTAGCCACATAACCTACACCAATTAAGGGAGAGGCATAAAAATCGTAGTTGCTATAAAATTCCGTTGAATGAATAATAATTAAGCGCAGTTTCCGCCAAGGTTGGGAACGTCTTTCATGCCAACTTCTGAGAATACCACAAATTTCATTACCGATTGTTTCAGTTTCCAAAATTGTATCAAATTTTTCAAAGACAAAAACCAGAGGATTAGCACTGGGTTGGAGAACATATTCCTCTAAATATCGTCGAGTTTTGTGGGCAGGAGTTCCGGGACGAGACCAAAATTTATCGAGAAGAGATTCGTTAATCTTTAATTCTTGGGTAATGGTACGACAAATCGACAGCAGCAAGTCTTCACAACTAAGGGCAATAGTAGCTTTTTCCTCCTCACAATCAATGATAACTGGTTGATAATTATCTTGTTTGAGATGATGGACTAACCAATTAACTAAACGGGTTTTGCCACTATTATGAGGTGCGCGAATTCTTAGCAACGATTGTTCTTGCTGAAGAACTTTGAGACAATTTTCCTCCAGAGGTGGACGTTTTACATAATCCTTAATATAGGTCTGATAATCCTGTTGTTTTTCCTCATCTAAAGAGGAGAAAATAGCAGCAATTGCGGGAGATTGATGTTTACTTTTGTTTGCCCACTCTTGATCAAAGCTCCTTAGGTTGGTTAAAATATCATGACCCCGTTGCCAAAAAGTAATTTGAAAAGTACGAATTTTTCCTTGATTATTGAGACGATGATCTTCCAAAATACCTAAAAACTTTTCGTTAAGATATTCCGTCAAAGCATCACGAATTTGCCATAACTCCAGCCTTTGACCACATTTTTCAGTCAGCATTTTTAAAGCATTAAGTTCGGCTTGAATTTTCAATTTTTTCTCATTAATCCAGCTAAATTTAATAGCCAGATTTTCACAATTATCTACCTCGTAGTTAGCAAACTTTAACAGAGCATTAAGCAGATATTTGGTTCTTTGCCTGGGAATATCCCCATAGGTAACTTTTCTAGACATTATCTCAAGTTTAGTAATTAAGGACTTTGCTGATAATTGAGAAATTTAAGTAATAATTTGGTTACGGATTAAACTTAAAACAGTGACTTTCCTATCCTCCTTTTTGAGTGCAAGCTTCGCTCCCCTGTTTAACGGCGTGCGCTAAATCCAACCGTTCGAGAAAAATTTGACCTGTCAGTTCGCGAGTTTTCAATTGATGCCATTCAGGTGCAACAAGATTGATTTCAGAGGGGTATTTGGGCAGTGGAAACAGAAATAATCCTTGCCGCTGCTACTGATCCCAATATTCTCTGACTTGCTTACTCGAACGATAGCGGATTTTTCTAGAGGGTACCTCAAAAAATAGATTTACTTCAGCATTGCACCGCCTGAAACCCTGATGAAACCTTTGTTGATTCTCAATTAGTGTGAATATTTTCTCAATAAGTCCAATTTAACGAGGTACTCTAGACAACCTTGACCACATCTCTCAAAAAAATTTTCCGCAAAACCCCGAAGTTCCCCAAGGTTTTTCTCCACCCCCAAGTTACTCACACTCCAGTCTGGGATAGCAATTGAGGGCAAGAAAAATTAGCCTTTGACTGTGGGTGTACCCACAATGCCATAATCAACCACAACAAAGTTCAGATTTTCTTATATAGTCTTTTCCCCCTTGCTATGGCAGCACTTTGACCGATATCTGTCTGGCTATTTTGTGCCGAATTAGACAACTCCACTGGATGACCGACTATGACTAAAATTGCTGATATTGCCTACGTTACCTATCAACATCCGGATTTAGACCTGTGCGAACGTTTTTTGAGGGATTTTGGCCTGATTACCGCAGTTAAAACCGATACAGCCTTGTATATGCGAGCTAGAGGCAAAAAACAGTTTGTCTATGTCGTAGAATGGGGAAAAGAAGCTAAATTTGTCAGTTTTGCCCTAGAAGCGACATCAGAATCCGTCTTACATGAACTAGCCACTTTAGCCTCCGCTTCGACCGTGGAAACCCTGTTCACCCCCGGCGGTGGTCAGCGCATCAAAATTATTGACCCCAACGGTTTTAACCTAGAATTGGTCTATGGTATCGAGGAAGTGGAACCTTTGCCGATTCCTGAACCCCTAGAATGGAATCACGCTAGTCGGAAAACCCGTTTAGGTCGCACCCAAAGGCCGAAAAAAGAACCCGCACCTATTTTACGTCTAGGTCATCTAGCTATTGATGTCAAAGACTTTGAGGAAAGCTATCACTGGTATCAGCAGACTTTTGGCTTAAAAGCAACAGATTTAATTTATTACGGCCATCCCAGTTTACGAGTCGGGGGTTTTCTTCGTTGTCAACGGGGAGACGAATGGGTTGATCATCACACCATCGCCATGTTGCAAGGTTCTCACCCCAAAGTCCATCATACTGCCTTCGAGGTGCAAGATTTTGACTCTATTAAAATCGGCCACGATTGGTTACGAGAAAAAGGATGGACTCCTGTGTGGGGTATTGGTCGCCATTTGTTGGGAAGTCAAGTGTTTGACTATTGGCAAGATCCTTTCGGTAGCCTCATTGAACATTTTACCGATGGGGACCTTTTCGAGCAAACCACCGAGCCAGAACTTCACGCGGGTGGGTTAGATATTCTCTATCAATGGGGACCGGCGATTCCCGAAAGTTTTTTAGGTTAAACCGTTGAAAACGTCTCATAAAAGGGTTTAGATGATGAATATTGCTGAAATATTTCAAAAAAGACGCTCTACTCGTAAATTTCGCACCGATGCCATTCCCGAAGAAATTTTAGCCGAAATTTTTCGTTTGGGATTCCAAGCTCCCTCTAGTTATAATTTGCAACCATGGCGATTTATTGTGGTTAGAGAACCAGAAAATAAGGCAAAATTGCGAGAATTCGGCTTTGAACAAGATAAATTAGTCGATGCACCCGTGGTTTTAATCTGTTGTGGCGATCGCCAAGTTAACCATCGTGGTTACATTAATCAAGTGAT
Source organism: Microcystis sp. Msp_OC_L_20101000_S702 (assembly GCF_007095705.1). Taxonomy (NCBI): domain Bacteria; kingdom Bacillati; phylum Cyanobacteriota; class Cyanophyceae; order Chroococcales; family Microcystaceae; genus Microcystis; species Microcystis sp. Msp_OC_L_20101000_S702. The sequence continues at coordinate 27,735 of NZ_SFBO01000123.1, read as the reverse complement.
TGAGTTAGGAAAACAAGAGGGGACGATTTCCGAAAAACGGGCCAAGTTCATGCACATGGCCATTCCGCCTTTTTTCCAATTTAAACCCTGTTATCAGTCTCCAGAAGCTTGGAGCAACCGACAGGTTATGATTGCGGTTACTTATCTCATGATAGCGGCGCAAAGCTTGGGGGTGGATAGTTGTCCCCTAGAAGGATTTGTGGCTAAACCCTTGCGCGAGTATTTCCAAATTCCCGATACGGTCGATGTCTGTTGTCTCTTAGCCTTGGGATACGCTGATGAACCCTTGAGCGAGTATGGGGGACGTTTTGGGACTCAGAAGCTCTGCTATGGCGAAATTTACGGAGAAACCTTTAATTTAAGCCCAAATCACCCCTAGAATTCTAGTCACCCCCCGTCACCAGAAACTTTTCCCGGTGCGAGAGGATTAAATCTTTGTCTTCGATTCCATTTAATAATAGGGAGTAAAAAAATGACTCTTTGTTTAGATACTAAGCTTAATTTGTCAGAAATAAGCAGTTTAGTCGATATTATTCGTTATCGCGCCCAATACCAACCCCAAAAAACGGCTTATACCTTTTTAGTCGATGGCGAAACCGAAGAAAAACGCCTTACCTACGGGGAATTATTTCTGGAAGCTCAAGCGATTGCCAATAGTCTCCAATCCATTCTATTACCGGGGGAACGAGTTTTATTAGCATACCCTTCGGGATTAGAGTTTATTACTGGGTTTTTCGGCTGTTTATTAGCAGGAGTAGTGGCAATTCCAGTTAATTTGCCCAAGAAAAACCAAAAGATGGCTCGCTTAACTTCTATTATTAATAATTCGCAAGCAAGCTTACTTTTAAGCACACAATCGGAATTAGACCAATTAAAAAGGCAACTAGACAGAGATATTCCCTTTCTAGCTACGGATAGCTTAATCGGCAAAAGTTTAGCCGAAGACCACCCCACTCAGATAAAACCAGAGACCTTAGCCTTTTTACAATACACCTCTGGTTCCACGGGGACTCCCAAAGGAGTGATGGTCAATCACGAGAATCTTTTGACCAACCTCCGAGATTTAGATTTAGGTTGGGAACACGATGAAAAGAGCGTTATGGTGACATGGTTGCCAACTTTTCATGATATGGGGCTAATTTATGGCATTTTACTGCCCTTTTATCGAGGATTTCCCTGTTATCTCATGTCCCCGGTTTCCTTTTTACAACGTCCTCTCGGTTGGTTAAATGCCATCAGCAAATACAGGGCCACCCACACTGCCGCCCCTAATTTTGCCTATAAACGTTGTCTTGACAAGATTAAAGAGGAACAGCTGGCGGATTTAGACTTAAGCAGGTGGAAAGTGGCTTTAAATGGCGCAGAAACCGTCAGAATGGAAATTTTGAGCGAATTTGCTCGTAAATTTGCCCCCTGTGGTTTTGAGTTTGCCGCCTTTTGTCCGGGTTATGGTTTAGCCGAGGCCACCTTAAAAGTTGCTGCTGTCAGGAAAAATCAAGTTCCTCAAATCTGCTGGGTTGAAAAAGCCGCGTTAAACCGTCATCAAATCGTTTTTACGGAAAAAAGCCCAAATTCTCAATCCTTAGTCAGTTGTGGACAAACAGAAATCGACACAGAAATTGCCATTGTTAATCCTGAAACCTGTCAACGCTGTCCCTCCCAGCAGGTGGGAGAAATTTGGGTGAAAGGCAAAACCGTTGCCCAGGGCTATTGGCAACATCCCGAAGCTACAGAAAAAACTTTTCAAGCAGTTATCGCCGATACCGGACAGGGTTTTTATTTGCGTACAGGGGATTTAGGTTTTATTCATCAGGGTCAACTATACATCACCGGACGCTTGAAAGACCTGATGATTATTCGCGGTGGTAACTACTATCCCCAGGATATCGAACAGACCGTAGAACAATGCTATCCCGACTTTTGCCCCAGTGGAACTGCCGCCTTTACCGTAGAAATCGAGGCAGAAGAAAAGTTAGTCCTAGTTCAAGAGGTAGAAAGAACGGCAATTCGCCGTTTTAACCAGCAAAAAGCCCTAGAAGCAGTTCGTCGAGCGGTTTTTCAAGAACACGAATTGCAAGTTTATGATATCGCTTTTATCAAACCCGCATCTCTGTCCAAAACTTCTAGCGGCAAAATTCAACGCCACGCTTGCCGTCAACAGTATTTAAACCAGCAACTTCCACTAATTTCATCCCCTATGCCGACGCTAACCCCCCCCCTCAGCAGTCACCAAGCTGACCCCACAACCGCTAGTCAAGAAAAAACCGAGCAAATCTTGACTTGGTTGCGAGATTACGCCAAAACTCGCATTAATTCCCATCTGATTGATGACCGTCGTTGTGTGCCGCCCTATATTGTCATGGATTTTGGCAATCAAGGACTGATGGGAATGCAGATTCCTGAAGAATACGGGGGAATAGCCCTTAATAATCGCAATTTTTTGCAGGTGATGGAACAATTAGCCGCCATTGATTTAACTCTGGCGACGATGGTGAGTCTCAATAACAGCTTAGGTATCCGTCCGCTGCTCAACTACGGGACTATTTCCCTCAAGCAAGAGTTATTACCTCTTTTAGCGACAGGAAGACAATTATCCTCCTTTGGCATGACGGAACCGGAAGCAGGAGCGAATATCGGGGCAATTAGTACCGTTGCCGTGCCGGATGGCCGAGATAAATGGCGAATTCGCGGCCTTAAGCGTTGGAATGGTTCCGCTTGGGCCGGAATGATTAATGTTTTTGTCCGTTTGCTTGATTCGGAAGAACCGGGGAATAACGGTTTGACAGGTTTTCTTGTCCGTCAAGGTACCCCCGGTCTGCGTTTGGGACCTGAATCCCTAACTATGGGATTACGGGGAATTATGCAAAATGCCATCTATTTTGAGGATGTTTTAGTCACTAAAGAGCAATTGCTGGGAGAATTGGGCAATGGCACTGAACCCGCCGACGATGCTTTACTTTATGCCCGTTTAGGGATTGGCATGATGGGAGTTGGCGGCATGAAACGCTGTCTACAATTAATGTTACGTTATGCCAGTCGTCGTTCGATCGCTACCGGTAAATTGCTAGAAAGTCCGATTACTTTAGCCCGTTTTGACCATTTAACTGGGGCTACGGTGGCCTTGTCCAGTCTCTTAAAGTGTATCACCACCGCCTTAGACCAAAAAGTTGCCGTTCCCAGGGAAATGGCCGTTATTGCCAAGATTACGGGGGCTGATTACCTCTGGGAAGCGGCCGATAGTCTCGTTCAGATGCTCGGGGGTAGAGGTTACATGGAAACTAATCTTGCCCCGCAAATTCTCCGGGATGCCAGAGTTTTACGAATTGGCGAAGGTCCTAACGAAAGTTTGAAAATCTTTTTGGGCAAAAGTATCACCCATACGGACAAATTAGGCGAATTTCTGACAAAAGTTCTGGAAGCGCCCGAGATTGCCCTGCAACTCCACACCACTGCCCAATCTATTAATCAGCGTTGTCTCCAGTCTAATCTCTGGGGTGATCGTTCTGCCGCCTTAGCTTGGGCCTATTCTTTAATCGGAGAATTGGGTTGTTACGCCGCTTTAGTAGCAACAACAGCGAAAATGTCCCAAATTCACCCCGGGGAAAAGTACAGTCATGCCCTAGCTTGGAGTCAATTGCAGTTTGATTTATGTGTGCAGAAAGCTCTCCGGGGAACACCCGAAGAAAACTTTGCTTCTTCGGTGGCGACTATCCGCGATCGTATCCTCGATTATACTCAATCTATTGATGATATCGAACAACGTCTAGAGGGTTCCGATTATCAACTCGACGAGTTATTGACGTTGGAACCAGAAGCTAAACAGACTCATCCTCAAGCTGAAACTTCTCTGGTCGAAATTGCTATTCAAACGCGGCAAGACCGAGTAAATATACCCTCTAGTCCGAAAAAGTCCCTTCTTAGCCAACAAACTCCCGAAAAGGTGGAAACGTGGTTAGGTAATTGGTTACACCAGAAATTAAAGGTCAATCCAGCCACTATCCAAACCAGCCAGTCTTTTGCTGATTTTGGCTTAGATTCAATTTTTGCCGTGGAATTAGCCCAAGATCTTGCCGATTGGTCGGGAATCCCCGTCGAAGCCACCATTGTTTGGAATTATCCCACTATTGATAGTTTGGCAGAATATTTAGCTAACCAGATTAATCAAAGCAATAATGGGGCTGAATCGGCAAATAATCGAGAAGAAAGCGAAATTTTAGCAGTTTTACCCCAAATATCCGAAGAAGAAATCTCTGCTTTCTTTAGTTAATCGCTGGTGGGGATAGGATAGCTAATTTCCCTTGTCCTATCCCCCACCTCGGAGTCACGGGGACAATTGTGACTATGCTACTAAATTTTCCCATCCCGACAGTATCAAGGTTTTTCCCGCTTATCCGTGACTTTTTCCCAAGCATAACCTGAGATGAAAGTGACGTGACATAACAAGACAAGAGTTGTTAGGAAGATGAATCAACAAAAACAAGCTTTTTTAGAACAATACAAACACCTCGATGCAATGGTCAAAGCGCAAACCGAACCCATCGCTATTGTGGGTATGGGCTGTCGTTTTCCCGCAGGAGTCAATGATTCCGCAAGTTATTGGCAGTTATTGGTTAATGGCATCGATGCAGTAACAGAAATTCCCCTAGAACGTTGGAATATTGCCGATTATTATCACCAAGATGCCGATGTTCCGGGGAAAATGTATAGTCGGGAAGGGGCATTTTTAGACAAAGTTGACGAATTTGACCCGGCTTTCTTCGGCATCTCACCTCGGGAAGCCGCCGCCATGGATCCGCAACAACGGTTACTGTTAGAAGTCTGTTGGGAATCCCTAGAAAATGCGGCTATTGCGCCAGAAAGTTTGATTAATAGTCAAACTGGCGTATTTATGGGCATTTTTCGCGATGATTATGCCCAATTATGTTTTCATCAAGGCGTAGTCAATCACATTGATGCTTACAACAGTTTAGGAACCAGTCGCGCTATTGCCGTCGGCAGAATCTCTTATCTATTTGGGTTTCACGGTCCGACTCTGCAAATTGATACGGCCTGTTCCTCCTCCCTCTTGGCAGTACATTTGGCCTGTCAAAGTCTGCGCGGCCAAGAATGTAATCTCGCTTTAGCGGGGGGGGTGAATCTGATGTTAACCCCGGCCACTGCGATTAGTAATTGTAAATTAAAAGCCGTTTCTCCCCAAGGTCGCAGTAAAACCTTTGATGCTTCGGCCGATGGTTATGGTCGGGGCGAAGGTTGCGGTGTCGTGGTCTTAAAACGTCTCAGTGATGCTCTCCGAGATGGCAATCTTATTTTCGCCCAAATTCGCGGTTCGGCTGTCAATCACGATGGAAAAAGTAATGGCTTAACCGCCCCCAATGGTCAGGCACAGGAAGCTTTACTCAGACAAGCCCTCGAAAGAGCGAAAATTCAACCTAAAGATCTGCAATACGTCGAAGTTCACGGTACAGGTACATCTTTAGGAGACCCCATCGAGGTTTTATCCTTAGGGAAAATTTATGGCCAGGGTCATAGCCAAGATAATCCCCTGATTTTGGGAACCGTGAAAACTAATATGGGGCATCTGGAAGGAGCTGCGGGGATTGCGGCGTTAATTAAGACAGTTTTACAGCTACAAAATCAGCAAATCGCCCCTAATCTTCATTTTAAGAACCCTAATCCCTATATTCCCTGGGAAAAACTGCCGGTCAAAATCCCCACCACTCTTACCCCTTGGTTGGTCAGAGAAGGAGTCCGACGGGCTGGAGTGAGCGCTTTTGGGATGAGTGGCACTAACGTCCATTTAATCGTTGAGGAAAGCAATTTTGAGCGGCTTGGTGACGAAAAACCTCATTTAGAACGTCCTTGTCATTTAATTACCCTTTCGGCGAAAAGTGAGCCGGCCTTACGGGAATTAGCTCAACGCTACTACGATTTTTTCGGTCAAAATTCCCAGACGGTCATGGCAAATGTGGCCTACACCGCTAATACTGGGCGATCGCATTTTGAGCATCGTTTAGCTATTCCCTTTCTGGCTCAAAAACAGCTTGAGCAAGCTTTAAAAGACTTTATTAGGGGTGAAAATCGCTTTTCAGGTCAAAAAAGTCTTTTAACCTCGAAAAAAGCCCCTAAACTGGCCTTTATGTGTACGGGACAGGGTTCACAATATCCCGGAATGGCTAGGGAACTCTACGAAACGCAACCGACTTTTCGCCAAACTTTAGAGAAATGTGACGAAATTTTACGGAGCTATGGGGTGAAATCCTTACTGCAAGTGTTATATGGGGACGAAAAAACCAGTCAGTTGATTAATCAGACTTTTTACAGTCAAATTACCCTATTTTCTCTGGAATATGCCCTCGCCCAACTCTGGTTATCTTGGGGAGTGAAACCCGATGCTCTCATCGGTCATAGTTTAGGGGAATATGTGGCCGCTTGTTTAGCGGGAGTCTTTAGCTTAGAAGACGGTTTGAAGTTAATTGCCCATCGGGGACGCTTAATGCAGACATTACCGAAAAACGGCATAATGGCGGCAATTTTTACCGATTCCGACACCGTGACCAATCATCTGAGGAAGATTAGGGGCATCTGTACCATTGCTGCGGTCAATAGTCGAGAAAATACAGTCATTTCTGGCGAAACTGAGGCTATTAACCATTTAATCGCTAACTTCAATCAGAGAGGCATTGAAAGTCAGACTTTAGCGGTTTCCCATGCTTTCCATTCTCCCTTAATGACGGGTATGGTGGGGGAATTTGCCAAGATTGCCGAAACTATCACCTATAATTCCCCGCGTCTCCCCCTTATTTCTAACCTGACTGGGGATGTTATCGATGCAGAGATAGCAACTTCCCAATATTGGGTTAATCATCTACTGTCTCCCGTAGAGTTTGCCCGGGGTATAGAAAGATTAGGAGAGTTAAATACGGAAATATTCCTAGAAATTGGCGCCAAAACCACCTTAATTAGCCTAGGTCAGCAAAATCTCCCCGACCAAGGTCTCTGGTTAGCTAGTTTATCCCCAAAACAGTCGAATTGGGAAACCCTACTCCAAAGTTTAGCAACCCTTTATGTAAAAGGGGTCAAAATTGACTGGAATGGATTCGACCTGGATTATTTACGCGAAAAAATCCCCTTACCGACCTATCCCTTCCAAAGAAAACGCTATTGGTTAGATTACATTGATTCTCAGCTAAAAACCCCGACAGTAGCAGCTTTCCACCCTCTCCTACAGCAACCGCTGCATCTATTGGGGTCAAAGGATGTTCACTATCAATCCTCTCTTTCTCCCTGCTCTCCGAGCTATCTGCAAGAACATCAAGTTTTTGGCCAGGTAGTTTTCCCAGCCGCAGCCTATCTAGAGATGATTATAGTGGCAGCCGGTCAACAATATCCCAATCAGCAGTTTACTCTTGGTCAATTGAGTCTGAATCGACCCTTAATTTTCTCAGACAACCAGAGTAAAAAGGTACAGTTAAGCTTACTAGCGGGGGGACAATTTCAGATTCTCAGTCTTGGGGAAGGGGAAGTTTCCCTACTGCATCTATCCGGTAATTTAACCAATGAAAACCAGGACTTACCCAGCTGCAATTGGACAGATATCCGGAACCGTTGTCACCAAAAAATCGAAATTGCACAGCATTATCAGGACTGTTCAAGTAAAGGAGTGAACTACGGGGAAAGTTTTCGAGTTATCCAGCAACTTTACCGCAATCAGTCCGAAATTGTCGCAAAAATTCAACTTTCTTCCCATCTACTCTCGCAAGCGGTGGATTACCAGCTACATCCTGTCTTACTTGATGGTTGCTTTCACGCTATGTCGGCACTATTTCCCGCGGGGAATAGCACCTATCTTCCCACTAATATTGACCGATTGACCTTTTCGGGAGTTAAGGACACCTCTATATACTGTCATGGTCGCTTCAGCCATAGCAATTTGCAAAACGGCATCTTAATCGCTGATTTGACTATTTTCAGCGAATCGGGTCAATTAATTAGCCAAATTGACGGATTAACCTTTCAACAGGCCCGGCCAGAAACCCTCTTTTCCCAGACCAACGACCTCAAGGATAGTTTATACGAAATTACTTGGCAAGCCACGGACTTGACGGGAATGGATTGGATAGAAACAGGAGATTGGTTAATTTTTGCTGACAAAAAGGGAGTAGGGCAACAATTAGCCGAAAAATTGGTGCAACAAGGGCATAGATGCCAACTTATCACCGAAAACAATCGCCAGACTTGGCAATATTTCCTCAAAAAACCCTATCAAGGTCTAATTTATCTCTGGGGAATCGATGACGACCAAGCTTTAGAAAATAATCAAAACCTAGCCGTCACTCAGGAGCGAATTTGTGGAACTTTGCTGGAAATAGTGCAAGAACTAGGCAAAATAGAGGTTAATTACTCTCCTCGCCTCTATATTGTCACCCAATCGGCTCAATACATTCCTTCTCAACCCACAGTGATTGCCCTTGCCCAAAGTTCCCTCTGGGGATTAGGACGGACTATTGCCCTAGAACACCCAGAATTGCGCTGTCTGTGTCTAGATGGAGATAAATTTCAGGATAGCCACATCTTAGCCCTAGAGGTGTTCCAATCTTTACAAAGTTCGGAGGAGGAAAATCAAATCGTTTGGCGGCAAGGCCAGAGCTATGTGGCTCGTTTAGGGCGGTTTATCCCGAAATCGTCGCTAAAAAACCGAGAAATTGCCGAAAATGCCACCTATCTTATTACTGGTGGTCTAGGGGCCTTAGGGCAGCAAGTGGCTAATTGGTTAAGGAAAAAAGGAGCAAAATCCCTCGTCTTACTGAGTCGCCGGGGAATAACTCCAGAAACCCAACCAATTATAGACCAATGGCGACAAGAGGGAACCAATGTAGAAGTTTTTGCCGCCGACGTTAGCGACTTTGGCCAAATGCGTCGGGCTTTTGAGATAATCGAGCAACAGTTACCCCCCTTAAAAGGAATTATTCACACGGCCGGGGTGTTAGAGGATGCCAGCTTATCCAAACAGACTTGGGAGAAATTTGAGCGCGTCTTTTCCCCCAAAATACTCGGCGCTTGGAATTTGCATCTCCTCAGTCAAGAAGTGGATTTAGACTGGTTTATTAATTTTTCCTCGATGGCCTCGGTGTTAGGGTCTTCTGGACAGAGTAATTATGCTAGTGCTAATGCCTTTTTAGATAGTCTAGCCCATTATCGTCAAGCGCAAGGACTGCCGGCCCTGACCGTTAATTGGGGTCCCTGGGCAGAGGGTGGTATGGCCGAAAATTTAGGCGAAAAAGCGAAAAAAAGGCTAATTAAACAGGGTTTTACCCCTCTTGATCCCCAAAAATGTTTGCATCTCCTCGAAACATTGCTGACGACTTCTCGGACACAGGTAACTGTCGCTTCTCTCAATTGGAATAGCTTTTTTAACAGTTTCGAGAATCAAAAAATTCCGCCTTTATTACGAGATTTCCAGAGTTTTTCAGCCCAAAAATTAACCCCAGACAATAATTTTATTGATGTCTTAATTACAGTACCAATTGAGGAGCGTTTTGCGGCTTTGACTGCTCATGTTCAAGGGATTGTAGCGGAAATTCTCGGTATTCCGGCTAGAGAATTTACCAAAGTTGACCAAGGTTTTTTTGAGTTGGGAATGGATTCTTTAATGACGGTGGAATTACGCAATCGTTTAGCCAAGGATTTAGGTAAATCTCTGGCGGCAACTATCACTTTTAAATACCCAACAGTGACCAGTTTGGTCGATTATCTGGTAACTGAAGTTATTGACCTTGACTTTAGTTTAAAACCCTTAGCAATAGGAGCAAATCAAGATAGCAATATTGATCCCCTCAACGAAGAAGACTTATCCCTAGAAGAATTGTCCGATTTACTGCTACAGGAATTAAATTCCTTAGGTTAGAAAAGCAGACCTCAAACCCTATCTAAATAACCTGTTTACCATGACACAAATACCTGCCAAAACCGATCAAATGAGCTTAATAAAAGATGCCTTAAATCAAATTAAGGTCTTAAAAACTAAGCTACATACCCTAGAAAAAGCTAAGAATGAACCAATTGCAATTATTGGTATGTCCTGTCGCTTTCCCCAGGGAGCTAATTCACCGGAAACTTTTTGGGAATTATTGCAATCAGGAACCGATGCCATCAGCGAAATTCCGCCGCAACGCTGGAATATTGACAATTATTACGATCCTAAGCCCGATGCAAGGGGAAAAGTCTATACCCGTCACGGTGGCTTCTTAAATCAACCGATAGATCAATTTGACGCTGATTTTTTTGGTCTTTCTCCCCGGGAGGTAGCACAAATGGATCCGCAACAGCGATTACTGCTGGAACTAGCCTGGGAAGCTCTGGAAAATGCGGGAATATCACCCTTAAATCGGCGAGGAAGTCAAACGGGGGTATTTATCGGCATGATGACTCAAGATTACTCCCATTTTAGCCATCATCCCGATCTGATTGATGCCTATACGGGAACGGGAAATGCTAAAAGTGTAGCTTCGGGACGTTTATCCTATCTTTTTGGATTTCATGGCCCAACTTTAACGGTTGATACTGCTTGTGCCTCCTCTTTAGTCGCTGTTCATTTAGCTTGCCAAAGTTTACGCAATAACGAGTGTGAAGTTGCCCTAGCCGGGGGAGTCAACCTAATGTTAACTCCCTTCGTTACTATCATGGAATCCCGCGCCCAGATGTTGTCTCCTGACGGTCGTTGTAAAACCTTTGATAGAACAGCAAATGGCTATGTGCGGGGAGAAGGCGGCGGTATTATAGTTTTAAAGTCTTTATCTGCGGCTATTCGGGATAATAACTTGATTTTAGGACTAATTAAAGGTTCGGCCGTTAACCATGGTGGTACGAGTAGCGGTTTAACAGTTCCCAATCAACTTAGTCAAGAACAATTGATTCGTCAAGCTTTAAAAAATGCTCAGGTCAAGCCAGAGGATATTAGCTATATTGAAGCCCATGGAACTGGCACTTCTTTGGGCGATCCCATTGAATTAGGTGCATTATCGACAGTTTTTGCTAAAAATCCCCAACCGGTTTGGGTTGGTTCCGTCAAAACCAATATCGGCCATCTAGAAGCGGCCGCTGGTATTGCCGGACTGATGAAAGTGATTTTATGCTTGCAACATCGACAAATTGCCCCCCATCTCCACTTCCAGCAACCGACACCCCATCTAGACTGGGAAAATCAGCCGCTGAAAGTTCCGACTAAAAACCGTGAATGGGTTAGTGAAAATTCTGCTCGTTTAGCTGGAGTTAGTTCTTTTGGCTTAAATGGCACTAATGCCCATATTATTCTCGAAGAATACCCTTACGAACCTCAAACGACTGCGGCACCTGATTCATCGCCCTATCTGTTCACCCTCTCAGCCAAGAGCGAATCGGCTTTAATCAAACTAGCCCAAAAATACGCAAATTACCTAGAAAATGCGAAAAATATTGCTTTAAGCTCCATTTGTGCCACTAGCAATCGCAGTCGCTCCCAATTACCCCATCGTTTCACCTGTATTGTCTCTAGTCACTGCCAACTTCAAGAAAAATTAACCGCTTTCGTTCAAGGTGAACCCAGTTCTTTTCGCCAAAAAAGTGAATTTAATGGCAAAAATCGGGCAAAAATTGCCTTTCTCTTTCCAGGACAGGGTTCTCAATACCCCGGTATGGGAAGGGAACTATACCAATCCTATCCTCTATTTCGTCAAACACTCGATCGCTGTGCTGAGATTCTCCGTCAATATGGGGACTATTGCCTAACGGAGATTATTGACCAAGAAAATCATCTCAATCAAACTTTTTACAGCCAACCTGCCCTATTTGCTCTCGAATACGCCCTTTTTAAACTCTGGGAATCCTGGGGAATTAGCCCCCATGGGGTTATGGGTCATAGTTTAGGGGAATATGTGGCCGCCTGTGTTGCTGGAGTCTTTAGTTTAGAAGATGCCTTAAAATTAGTCTTCTATCGGGCTAAATTGATGGATTCTGTGGGAAAAAGTGGTTCAATGGTCGTTATCTCGGCTAGTGAAGCTGAAATTAGTCCCTTAATTGCCCCCTATCAATCTCAGGTCGCTATTGCCGCTATTAATGGTCAGGATAATATTGTCCTGTCCGGTGCTGCAGAGACCATAGAAACCCTGGTAAAACAGCTTCAGGTCAAAAATCTGAAAATTACCCGGTTAAATGTCTCTCAAGCTTTTCATTCCCCTCTGATGGAGGAGATTTTAGACGAGTTCCGACAAATTGCTGAAACTATCACCTATCATCCCCCCCAACGAGCCTTAATTTCTAACCTTAATGGCAAGTTAGTCAATTTTGAGGTCACTACTCCCGATTATTGGTGTCGTCATCTCCGGTCTTCTGTTCGCTTTGCCGATGGGATAAAAACCTTACTGGACAACGGTTATGAGCTATTTGTCGAATGCGGCTCTCATCCCGTTTTATCGGCCATGGGCAGCCTACTGGATAAAAATTATCCTTGTCTTTGGTTGCCCAGTTTGCGTCGTCAAACCTCTGACCGACAACAAATCCTCGAGAGTGTCAGTCAGCTTTATCTGCGGGGATTCGCCCTGAATTGGCAAGAGATAACGGCCAATCAAGACAGTAAACCCTGTATCTTACCGACCTACACCTTTGAAAGAAGTAGTTATTGGCTAAAAACAGGCGACTTGACCCCAGAAGAAGCGCAATTATTGCCTAAATTGTCGAAATATCTCCTAGAAACACCGCCGCAACCGCCAGAAGTTGTCAAAACCACCACCGCATCATCTTCTGGTCATCTAATTACCCTTGACTCTCTTTTGGCCACACCCGCAGAGAAACAGCTTAAACAACTAGAAACCTACATTATCGGTGTTTTAGAACAGATTACCGGTTTATCCGTGGCCAAGCTACATACCAAGCAACCGCTCTCTAGTTTAGGCTTAGATTCTCTCATGTCCAGTCAATTACGACGTCAACTAGAGGAGGATTTAAAAATTATTGTTCCCGTGGAATACCTAGCGGGATTGAGTATTGAGCAGTTTTTACCGCAAATATTCAACTTAATCACCCAAAACTCCCAACCTGCAACTAGCCACAAAACTCCTCTCCCCTCAAAACAGAAAAAACCAATCAAGACGACTAAAGCCGAAAATATCTCTAATGATCCGAAACTTTGGCTAATTCGCAAACAAGCTAATCCTAACGCCAGCATTCGTCTATTTTGTTTTCCCTACGCCGGTGGGGGTGCCTCCCTATTCCAAAATTGGCTGAATTACTGCCCCAAGCAAGTGGAATTGTGGGCGATTCAACTACCCGGACGCGAAACGCGTCTTCAGGAAACTGCGATTACATCGCTAAAATCCCTGATTAATCGTCTCATTCCGATTCTGACTCCCTATTTAGACCAACCTTATGCTTTTTTTGGTCATAGCATGGGTTCTTTAATCAGTTTTGAATTAACCAGAGAATTAGCTAAAACTCGGCAAAATCTACCCCAACATTTATTTATGTCTGGATTTCGAGCGCCTCAAATTGTCAATCCCGATTTACCCATTCATCGTCTGGGAGATGAGCAATTTTTAGCAGCTTTAGGTCATTTTCAAGGAACCCCAGAAACTCTCCTCAAACATCCCGATTTAATGGCGGCTTTTTTGCCAATTTTACGAGCAGATTTCAAACTCCTAGAGACCTATTCTTATCAACAAGGTCAACCCTTAAATTGTCCTATTACCGTTTTTGGAGGCCACAACGATGCCAAGGTTTCTGCCGATCAATTACAACAATGGCAACTGCAAACCAATCAAGATTTTGTCCTGCATACCTTACCGGGAGGACATTTCTTTATCAATCAACATACGGAGAAAATTATGAAAATAATTGGCCAAAGTTTACGAGAGTTTCCTGAACAAATGACTGCCTAATCAACCAACTATTCAAGGGAGAAAAATCATGACTTTAGATTACAAAGAGCAATACTGTATTATTGGGGCTGGTGCCGCAGGATTAGCGGCGGCTAGAGCCTTAAGCAAAGCCAAAATTCCCTTTAATGTTATCGAATCTGCCCAGGATGTTGGGGGTATTTGGATTTATGATCGTCCCGATAGTCCAATGTATAAAAATACACATCTGATTGGTCATAAAACCACACAACCTTTTTCCGATTTTCCCATGCCAAAAGATTACCCAGATTATCCCAATCATCGGTTAGTCTATGAATATCTTCGCAATTATGCCGCTCATTTTAATCTCTATGATTTCATGGAATTTAATCTCAGCGTGGAGAAAGCAAAAAAGGTGGGTAACTTTTGGGATGTCACCCTTAGCAACCAAGAAACCAGACGATACCGAGGGGTTTTAATCGCTAGTGGTTATCATAGTAAACCGAATATTCCTCAATTTTCTGGGCATTTTGACGGGGAAATTATCCATTCAAAAGATTATGATAATCCCGCTCAACTAAATGCTAAAAAAGTCCTAGTAGTTGGAGCGGGACAATCAGCCATGGATTTAGTCGTCGAAGCGGCTATTAATGGCAGTAAAACTTTCCATAGTACCCGTCGTGGCTTTCTCTGTATGCCGAAATTTTTGTTCGGTTTGCCCCCAGAATGGGTGATGATTAACACGCCAATCATGAATCTAATTCCAGCCCAAGAACACATGAAAATGATGGCTTTATTATCACCAATAGCTCTATTCTTACAAGGAGTTAATCTCAAAAAACTCAATATTCCTACAGACTGTAAAAGTAACGGTCTAATTATTCCCAATAGTGACCAACAAATCTATCGTTATTATGTGCATGGAGATGTCACCCATAAGCCTAATATTCAACAATTAGACGGAAAGAAAGTTATTTTTGCCGATGGCAGTACAGAAGAAATTGATCTGATTATCTACGCCACTGGTTACAAAATTGAATTTTCTTTTATTGACAAATCTGATTTAAATTGGCAAGAAGGAACCACCCAGCCTAACCTCTATATGAATGTTTTTCACCCAGAGGAAAATAACCTGTTTGTCATCGGAATGGTTCATCCCACTGGCACCCACTGGCGAGTATTTGAAGAACAAAGTAATTTAGTGGCCGCTTATCTACAAGCTCAGGATAAAAAATCCCGGTTTGTCTATAAATTTGAAAAGCTAAAACGTCAAATTAGCTCCAATTTAAGCGCCGACAATAAACACCATAGCGGTACTCACTCCTTAGTGATTGACAAATTGGGTTATATACGGCAAGCCCAAGGATTAGCTCGCCGATTACTGGCTTAAATCTCCCACCATAATTAACCCCCTGAAATCCCTCTATCTTAACTCCAATGCCCTACATTATTGAGACAGCTACTGGTTTTCCAGAACATTACTATCCCCAAGAAGTTCTAGAAGTCAATATCAGAAATCATTGTGCTAATCTTCTTCAAGATTATTGCCGAGAAAATCAACTCGACTTCCAGGAACAAACCTTTTTTGATTTAGAACAAATTCATCGTTTTTTCAGTAATGTCAAAATTCAAGGGCGATACTTCACTATTCCCCTAGATGAATTCGATGCCGATAATCCTCCCGGAATCGCCCAACCCTTTCGTCAAATGGTCGATCTAACTATGGATTTAGTAACATCGACAGTAACTAATTTGCTCAAAAAAGCCGCTCTTTCTCCCAAAGAAATCTCCCTAGTTACTTCCGTTACTGTTCTTCCTTCCGTTCCTTCCCTAGAAAGTTTACTCCTCAATCGTCTAGATTTTTCCCTCGATATCAAGCGGCAAGCGTTATCGGGTGTCGGCTGTTTGGGAGGCGCCCAAGGATTAGCCAGAGTAAACGATTATCTGCAAGGACATCCCACCGAAACAGCGATTTTGTTTACCACCGATCCCTCCTCTGGCCTTTGGCAAGGGTCAATTCATAGCGATTTAACGGAATTATTGGGACAATTACCCGAAGATCCGTCTCAATATAGCAATATCATTATGACCCTTGTGGTAGCGGCTTTATTTGGCGATGGAGTCGGCACGGTTCTCTTAGCGGGAGATGAACATCCCTTAGTCAAGCAAGGTAAAGCAAAACTGAAGATTATCGGCACTCAATCGCTGTTAATGCCCCACACAGAGCATTTAATGGCATTACCTTTAACAGACTACGGTTTTCGCCAAATTCTTCGCCCAGAAGTCTCTGATTACGTCAAGGGTGGGGTGAGAAAAGCGGTGACATCTTTACTGGAAAAAACAGGAGTTTCCCTCGAGGAAATTGTCTGTTGGATGGTGCATCCGGGGGGTCCAAAGATTCTCGATGCAATAGTTGAAGAATTTCAGTTAGAACCGGATGTTTTACAGGTTAGTTGGGATATTTTGGCAGAAATTGGCAATATTGCCTCTGCTACTATCCTCTGCATTCTCGATGAAACCCTCTCCCGTCCCCATCCTCCCACGGGTTCCTACGGATTAATAATTTCCATGGGGCCTGGATTTGCTCAAGAAGCCATTTTAGTTCAATTCTAAGGATATTTAAGGATGTTAAGCCAAATAGTTTTCATTGCCCTGATTAGTTACATTATTGTCCAACGAGTGCGCGTTACTCGTCTGAGTAAACAGAATATGGCCAAAGTCTTAGCGGAAGGTGGCAAACTGCATAGTTCTAATTATGTGGGATTCGTCAAGATTTTCCAATCTAGCTGGATGCTTTGCATGATCGGGGAAGTTTATCTGCTCGATCGACCTTTTATTCCAGCATTGGCTTTATTTTCGCTAATTACTACTTTTTTAGCTCAAAAGCTCCGCTATGCCTCCATTGAAGCCTTGGGCGATCGCTGGATTCATCAGGTGGTCACGGTTCCTCAGACACCCGTGATCGACAATGGCATTTATCAATATATCCGTCATCCTAACTGGTGGGCCATGATCACGGAATTAGCGGTGGTTCCCTTGTTTCATACCGCTTATCTGACATCTATAGTCTTTAGTCTCCTGAATGCTTGGTTATTAATCCAACGCATTCCATCTGAAGAAGAAGCTTTGAGTCAAGACACCAATTATCAAGCAGTTTTTGCCAATACTCCCCGTTTTATTCCTAGTTTTAGCGCAATTTTCTCTCGCAAACAGCAACCGCTTAAAAGTTAATTGCCACGGATAGCAGGGCCGGTTCCCTAGGGCCCTTTAATTACCCCTCATACCTGAATTTCAAGGAGAAAAAAAATACTATGGACTCTCTAATTGTTTCCGAAAATATTATTAGCGACAATTTAACTAACGCTCTACAAGAATGGGAAAATTTATTAGGCTCCGAATATGTCAGCACCGATAACAAAAAACGCCTAGAAGCCGAGACCGCTACCTACGAAACCCATGCTAAAATCCCGGCAATTATTCGCCCAGGTAATCGTCAAGAAGTCCAAGAATCTCTAAAAATTGCTAATCGCTATCAAACCCCTGTCTATCCTATTAGTACGGGTAAAAATTGGGGTTATGGTTCGCGAGTTCCTAGCCGCACCGGTTCGGTTTTAATGGATTTGAGTCGATTAAATCAGATTTTGGATTATAATGAAACCCTAGCTTATGTAACTATTGAAGCGGGTGTTACTCAGCGACAACTCTACGATTTTTTGCAGAAAAATGGCAATAAATTATTAATGAGTGTCACCGGTTCGACTCCTGATTCTAGTATTATTGGCAATATTCTCGAACGAGGTGAAGCCAAAGGACCTTTGGGAGATCGCTTTAATCATGTCTGTGGAATGGAAGTAGTTTTGCCCACCGGTGAATGTGTTCATACGGGATTTAATCGCTTTGAAAACTCCCAAATAGGGGCGGTCAATCGTTGGGGAGTCGGTCCTTATTTTGATGGAATTTTTACCCAATCTAACCTGGGAATCGTCACCAAAATGACTTTTTGGTTAACCCCCTATCCTGAATATTTTCAGGCTTTTTTCTATAGCATCGATCAGGAAAATAAATTAGAGTTATTGATCGACAAACTACGTCAACTGAAAATGGCAGGGGTAATTAAAACCACCTTCCACATTAATAATAACTACCGAATGTTGTCTATTCAACAACAATATCCCTGGCAGGAATGCCAAGAAAAAACTCCTTTACCCCCCGATTTATTAGAACAATTAAGTCATCAATGGGGTGGCGGTGTTTGGATAGGAGAAGGAGCTTTATATTCGGCTTCACCAGAACAGGGAAAAGTCGAAAGAAACCTAATTGAAAAAGCCTTGAAAGGAATTGTCAATAAACTTATGTTTTTTGATGAAAATAAGTTCAAAATGGCCAGCAAAATGAGTCCCATTTTTAAAGTATTTACTGGTGTGGAAATTAAGGACAAGGTGGATTTAATTTATCACAAAAATCCCCAACGAGGAATGATTACCGAAAAAGTGCTGAAGATGGCCTATTGGCGCAAAAAAACGCCCCCCACCGATAGGTTGAATTTAGACCTGGATGCCTGTGGCATGATTTGGTGTGTTCCCGCTGTTCCTTTTCTGGGAAATCATCTCAGAAATGCTCTCAATATTATCAGCAGCATCGCTCAAAAATATGGTTATGAACCCAATATCGGCATTAACTGTGTTACCGAGCGCAATATCAACATCAATGCTGCCATTTTTTATGATCGATTGCTAGAAGGCGAAGACCAAAAAGCCTTAAATTGTCACGATGAAATGTTGGCAGAATTGATCAATCAAGGTTATTATCCCTACCGTCTTAGTACCCACTCTATGAATAGTTTACCCGCAGCCCAAGACGATTATAGTTGCTTAATCCAGAAAATTAAAGACAGCTTGGATCCCCATCGCATTCTCTCACCCGGTCGCTACGAATTTCTTTAAATAAGCCTAACAATCTACTGCTAACTGCCCATCTCTCCCCCAATTATAATGACTTCTAGCACTTCTAGCAAATGGCAACATCTCCGAATAGATTATCTCCCTTATATCACTGGTTGGTTTGGTAACTTTATCGTTAATAATGCCCTTCTAACCATGCTAATCTATCGCTACGACCCCGGCATTCCCAATGACTATAACTTATCCATTTTATTGCCCTCTGCTTTAGTGGGGATAGCGATAATGGTTAGCCGTATTGCTGGGGCTTTTGTGCAGCCAGTAGTCGGTTATTTTTCCGATCGCTTTTGGAGTCCTTGGGGCAAAAGAAGACCATTTATACTGGCCAGTTTAGTCCCTTTAATTGGTGGTTTTATCCTGTTGTTTAATCCCCCTAATAACTTAAATCAAACCACTTACTTCATTTATTTAGTCACCATGCTTTGGGTGTTTTATGTGGGTATGGCATCCTATCATGTTCCCTATTTAGCCTGGTTGCCCACTCTCGCTAAAAGCCCAGAAGGAAGGGTTAAATTATCAACTCAAATCGGAATTTTTGGTTTAGTTGGTGCCACCATTGGTGGGATTATTGCCCCTTGGTTAACTGATAGCTATGGCTTTCAGGGAATGGGTATTGCTATTAGTCTTATTGGGCTAATTACTCTAGCTATGCCCTTGCTAGAAAAAGAAGAATATAGTCCTTCTAAGGGGAAATATCCTAACTTTAAAACCACCTTAACGGCGGCTTTTACCAATCGGACTTTTTGTATCTATATGATCACCATGATTTTGGCGTGGATGGTGATTAGTATTATCTCGGTGATTCCGACTTTTTTAGTAATTGCTCTCCTCAAACGAGAGGTAAGTTTTGCCGCCGTGATTAATACTATTATCGTCGGTAGTGCCTTGGCTGGATTTACCCTGGTTTTACCCTTAGCGCGAAAATATGGCAAAAAACTGGTTTTTCAAGGTTCTTTAATCTGGGTTGGTCTGGGTATGATTGCCATGGCCTGTGGTCGTTTTTGGTGGCAAGATTCTTTGATTCCCTGGTTAATCCTTTCGATCATCGCTAATTTAGCCCTAGCCAGCTTTTTTAGTCTGCCGAATGCCATGTTATCGGACATTATCGATCAAGATGCGGAGCAACAGGGAATGGGACGAGAAGCAATATTTTTTGGTACCAGGGGGCTACTAATTCAATTTAGCCAAGGTGCGGGGTCTTTTCTAACAGGATTAATCCTTTCTTTCGGGAAAACTCCTGATAACCCCTGGGGGGTACAAATTGCCTTTTTGTCCGCTGGTATATTATCCCTAGCAGCGGCTTTTTCCCTACGGTCTTATGCCATAAAAAAATAGTTCTTTCCTCGCTAATCTGTTATTACTCTTGACAAAACCCTACTAATTTGGAACTGGATTATGACTTCCCCCAATCCCATCACCAAACAGCAAGAAACTGCTATCAAAAAACTGCGATTGCCTTGGCGATTAATTATTACTGGGATCCTAGCGGCCACCTCGGTTTTTGCCTATCCTACCCTGCGTAATGTCCTCTTAGAAGACACCTCTGAATCCACCACCTCAAAAGAAACCGCTTCGTTAGCAATCGATAAGAGCAAGACGGCAGCCTTACCTGTGCGAACCTTAACTTTAAGTCCTGTCACCCATCACCAAGAACCGCGCCGTTATACGGGTAATATTGTGGCTAAACGGACAAGTGAACTAGGATTTGAGCGTTCGGGACAATTAATTAGTTTATTGGTTCAAGAGGGTCAAGAGGTACGCCGAGGTACTTTAATTGCTACTCTAGATACACGCAATTTAGAAGCACAAAAACAAGAACTCATCGCCCAGCGATCGCAAGCTACGGCTAAACTGCAAGAATTACAAGCTGGTTCCAGGAAAGAAAGTATCGCCGCAGCCCAAGCAAAAGTCCGAGATCTCAGGGAACAATTAGCTTTAGCCCAATCTAAATACCAAAGGCGGCTAGGATTGTATCAAGAAGGGGCAATTACTAGAGAACAACTCGAAGAAGTGCAAACAGATGTTAATGCACAACAAGCGAGAATTGATGAAGCCCAAAGTCAATTAGATGAACTCAAAGCTGGTACTCGTCCCGAATTGATTTCTCTGCAAAAAGCCGTTATTGACCAATTTGATGCCCAACTGAAGAATATTAAATTAGAGATTGAGAAAAGCCAACTTCAAGCACCCTACGATGGCACTATTGCCCTCCTTCACGTCAATATTGGCACTGTTGTTTCTGCAAGTAATCCGATCGTTCGTTTAGTGGAAAGTAATAAACTGGAAGCGCGTATAGGGGTTCCCATTGACCAGTCCGAAAACTTACCAATTGGGAGTAAACATCGTTTAAAAATTGGTAACAAAATATTAACAGGACAAGTCACTTCAACCTTGCCCCAAATCGATCCGACTACCCGTACCGCCACGGTTATTTTAAGTTTAAATCAGACTCAGGGCCTGATTCCGGGGCAAGTGGTCAGCCTAGAATTATCTCAATCAGTTCCACAATCGGGCTATTGGTTGCCCACAGAAGCTTTAGTACAAGGCACGAGAGGATTATGGTCTTCCTATGTTCTAGGAGAAGCTAATCCCGATAATCCTCGACAGTTTACCGTCAAACGCCAAGATTTAGAAGTTCTAGCGATTCAAGGCGATCGCTTGTTGGTGCGCGGGACTCTCACCTCCGGTGATCGAGTGATCGTCGAAGGGGTTCACCGCATTGTACCCGGGCAAATGGTGGAAATTTGGTAGTCAGCGGTCATTAATCAGCTTTATTATCCCTAATAATCTCCGATGAATAACTTATTTGAACGTAAACCTAGATTACTAATTCTTACCTTAATTCTGATTATTGTCTGGGGATTGTCTTCCTTTCAAATTTTGCCGCGCATGGAAGATCCCGAAACAATTAATCGAGGTGCCACCATTACCACCAATTTACCCGGTGCCAGTCCTTATCGGGTCGAATCCCTAGTGACCGAAAAAATTGAACAATCTCTCTCTAGCATCAAAGAAATTAGCCTGATTGAGTCCTCCTCAGAATTAGGGCGTTCCACGGTCAATATTGAACTTAAAGATGAAGTGACTGATGTGGATCCCGTCTGGTCACGCATTCGCGATCGGATTACCGATGTCATCCCGGAACTACCCCCAGAAGCCCAAAGACCCTTATACGAAGAAGGATATAGTAAAGCCTTTAGTTTATTGACTGCCATCCTTTGGGATCTAGATACCGCTCCTAATTACGCTATTTTACGCCGACTTGGCCAAGAACTGTTCGATGAATTAGAAGCCCTTTGGGGAACCGAAAGGGTCGAGTTAGTCGGGGTTCCGGCCGAGGAAATTTTAGTCGAAATCGATCCGGTGAAATTATCCTCCCTGGGCCTAACCGCCGTCGAAGTTGCCCAACAAATTCAAACCAGTGATGCCAAGGTTGCCGCCGGACAACTTCGCAGTAATCGCAATAATTTATTATTGGAAGTCGATACCAGTTTAGAATCACTCTCTCGGATTCGAGCCATTCCGATTCGTTACAGTAATGAGGGACAATTTACCCGTTTAGGAGATATCGCTCTAGTTACCAAGGGAATTCAAGAACCACCACCAGAACTAACCATTATTAACGGTAAACCCGCTATTGTGGTGGCCGCTATGATGGAATCGGGCCAACGCATAGACGAATGGACAGCGGCGGCCCAGGCCAAGTTAGACCTGTTTCGACCCTCTCTCCCCCAAGGTGTGAGCCTCAAGATAATTTTTGCCCAAAATCGTTATGTGGCTAACCGACTCGATGGATTATTCAGCAACATGATCCTAGGGTTACTCTGTGTCATGGGGACAGCTTTTGTGATGATGGGATGGCAGTCCGCCTTGGTGGTGAGTTTATCCTTGCCTTTATCGATCCTGATGGTCTTTGCCGGTATGAATCTCTGGCAAATCCCCCTACATCAAATGTCGGTGACAGGAATTGTTATTGCTTTGGGACTTTTGATCGATAACGCTATTGTGATTGTCGATGAACTGCAAAAAGGACTACGGACCGGAATAGCTCACGAACATATTGTTGCTGAAACCGTTAAACAGTTAGGGATTCCCCTCTTAGCTTCTACCCTAACCACGATTTTGTCTTTTATGCCGATCGCTCTTTTGCAAGGAGGCACTGGCGAATTCGTGCGTACTATCGCCCAAACAGTGATCTTAGCCTTGGTTAGTTCTCTAATTTTGTCCCTAACGATTATTCCTGTCCTCAGTTTACGTTTATATCAACTGACTCATCGCTCGCACCAGACAAAAACCCATTGGTGGGATACGGGAATTAATTTACCGCTCCTAACGGGTTTGTATCGCCAAATTTTGAAGTTAAATCTCTATTTTCCCGTATTAGGTCTGGTTATTGGCTTGATTATCCCAATTACTGGCTTTGTTGTCGCTGGCACTCTCCCAGAAGAATTCTTTCCCCCGGCAGAACGAGATCAGTTAACCCTAGAAATCGAACTGGCCCCCACCACAACCCTAGAAGTAACTCAGGTAAAAGTGGCTCAAGCTGAAAAAATACTGCTAGATCATCGAGAAATTGGGGAAGTTCACTGGTTTTTAGGGCGTAATGCTCCCCCCTTCTACTATAATCTCTCCGATGGCGTCAAAGACTCTCCTAATTTTGCCCAAGCATTGATTCAACTTCGGCAAGTTTCTGATGAACCCCAATTGATCGAAACCTTACAAAAACAATTAAGTCAAGCTCTACCGATGGCAAGGGTATTAGTCAGCCCCCTAGAACAGGGTCCACCGGTGGGCGCCCCGATCGAAATTAGGGTTTATGGCTCAGAATTGGAGATGTTAAGGAAAATTGGCGAGTCCCTACGGGAAGAACTGGCAAAAATACCCGAAATAACCTATTCTGTTGCTGATTTAAGTGAAATTCAAGCTAAATTAGCCTTAAAAATTAATGAAGAAAAAGCTCGACTGATTGGTTTGGATAATGCGGCGATCGCAAGTCAATTGGATAACCTTTTAGAAGGTTCTGTGGGTGGCTCGATTTTAGAAGCAACGGAAGAATTACCCGTACGAGTCCGAGTCGCTAATCGCGATCGCGAGCAACTGCCACAAATTGCCTCTTTAAATATTCTCGGTAATTCCGCCACTGCTGAACGGGCGAATATTTCCCTTTCCTCCGTGGCAGAATTTGATTTTCTCCCCGAATTAGCCACGATTCCTCGACGAAATGGCAAGCGAATTAATACGGTGAAGGCCTATGTTCAAGCTGATGCGATCGCTGCAACGGTTTTAGACGAATTTCGCCAAAACTTAGAATCGGGCAAATTTTCCCTTCCGGCAGGGTATCGGCTCGAATTTGGCGGAGAGGAAGAAGAAAGAGATACGGCTGTGGCTAATCTAATTGCTAGTGTGGGAGTCTTGGCGATTCTAATGCTATCAACCCTTGTTCTTTCTTTTAACTCCTTCCGTCTTGCTGCCCTAGTTACTGTCGTCGGTATTAGTTCAATTGGACTAGCCTTATTTTCCCTCTGGTTATTTGAATATCCCTTGGGATTCATGTCCATTTTAGGCACTATCGGCTTAGTTGGGGTTTCCGTTAATGATTCTATTGTCGTGGTGGCGGCTTTACAAGCTTTACCTCCCCATCTTCAACGCCAACGAAAGGCAATCCGGGAAGTGGTCATTGCTTCCACCCGTCACATTCTCACCACTACCTTAACCACCGTGACGGGATTTGTGCCATTATTCCTCTACGGCGGCGCTTTTTGGGAACCCCTCGCTATCTGTATTTCCATCGGGGTAATCGGAACCACCCTAAGCGCACTGGTATTTGTCCCGTCGGGATGGTACTATCTCGCTCAAGCCCAAAAGGTTTCCCCTCTGTCTGTTCCTGAGTAGCTTGATTAAATACCACTTTTGTAGAGACGTTGCCTAGCAACGTCTCTATTGATACTAAATCCGTTGAGTATAGGCTACATATCAGGACAGGCAAAAAGCACTCTTGCAATAGGCAAAAGGGGCAATGAATAATCAGTCTTTAATAACCGGATTTAATATGATTTGGGTAAAAATACCCTAAAAGTCCTCTCGGCTCCACCGCCCTGATCCGAGAAAATAGGGAGAATTGGCTGGGTTAAATATAATCGAGTTTAAACAATAGATAAGTTTTTTAACAAGAGTAGTGTTAGATACTAATTACCCGATGCACTGGGGTAGAATTGGAAAAACCAGTCCAACTGTTTTAGCCAAGCTACTTAACTATGATGAAAATTAACTTGCTGTTCGCGTTATCTTCTCTTAAAAAATCGAAAAAAAACTTTACATAAACTCAAAGGAGGGCATCGTAAATTGCTCATCTAAAAGCAGAGTGAGTTATCGGACAAAGTTTTTAGGTGCTTTTGTTGATTACTTCTTAACCACCATCTTATAAGTAGAAGAAGGGAGATGAAAGTTAATCAGTTACTAAGACTCTACGAACAAGGAGAGCGGGATTTTTTAGCCATTGACTTGATGAGTCTAGATCTACAACAAGTGACTCTAATCGCTGTCAATTTTGCTGCAGCCAATTTGCGCGGAACTAATTTGAGTCGCTCTTTTTTGACTAAATCAAATCTGCGGGGAGCGAGTTTGAATTGGGCGAATTTAACCTATGCCAAATTAAGTCAAGCGCAATTAGTGGAAGCGGACTTAACCAAAGCCAATCTCACCGGGGCTTTTATGGTACAGGCAAACCTGCGTAACTCGCGCTTAAGTGGGGCGGATCTTTCCCATGCTAATCTCCGGGGAGCGAATTTATGCGGGGCGAATTTATGCGGGGCGAATTTATACTTAGTTAATCTCTTGGAGGCAACCCTAGATAAAGTCAATCTCAATTGGGCCAATTTGCAGGAAGCGCGGTTAAGTGGGGCTAAATGTCGTCAGATTTCCGCAAGGGAAGCCAATTTTAGGGGCTCTTTTCTGAAAGAGGTGGACTTTCAAGGGGCCAATTTAGAAAGGGCTAATTTTAGTGAGGCACGTCTGACGGGTAGTGATTTACGCGGGGCCAATTTAGCGGGTGCTAATCTAGCGGGAGCGCGTTTACAACAGGTAAATCTACAGGGAGCGGACTTGAGGGGTGCTAACTTGACGGGGACTTGTTTTGAGAGTGTCACTGGTTGGACAGAAACCGCCCAAGAAGATGATATTTTTCCCCTAGACTGGTTTCAGCCCCGTTTTGCTACTTAAAAGTCAATATATCTTCCGAAAGCCCGTCCTTTTCCTATCAATTAACGATTAGCTGGAGTGGTTAATCTTTGGTTAGGAATGGGGATTGGGGGAGCATTATTCGGCTCATCCTCGAAGAGTAAAGTAGGGGGAGGAGGAGGAGTGGTAGCGCCGGGAGATGCTGCTGGAGATGGACTGGGATTAACGGCAGCGGGGGGACTTTTCGGAGTGACGACGGGTGCGGGAGAGCTAAAACCGAGGAGATCTTTGCCAAAGGGAAAAACATTTCTCCAGCGTTGAATATTGGGATGACCAAACCAATCTTGACGGGATACCTTCACCGAGAGGAGAGGTGCGATCGCACCTGATTTTTCGGCGGTTATTAATAAATCAATTTTATTAATACCCTGTTGTTGATTAAAACGACTGATGATAGTTTTCTCGGCTAATTGCGATGCTCTAGTCAATAATGCTTCGTAGGATTCTCCCTGTTGAACTGTGATGGGAAGATTAACAGTGGATTGAGCAAAAACCACGTCAACGGCGATAATTCCCGTCAGCAGCGTTAAAACAGTAATAGACTTGTACATAGGACAGACGGTTAAACAGTCACTCCCTGGTTAGGGTCGGGATCTTCCCTGTTAGAGTTCCCCGATCGCTTTCTTAAATTACCATGATCGATCTCTGGCCACAATGGAATTTTTTCGGTAGCGTAATCGTCCTTAGTCCCTAGCAATAGGCAATAGGGGAATACTTAGGGCTGGCTGAATAAATCTAAAAACTTTGTTGGATAATATCTTTAGGCTTTTTTCAAATCAAACAGTGCCGGCCATTGGAGTGATCAGAGGGAAAATTCAGGGACTTTTCCCCTGAAAATGGGTAAAACCCCACACCAACGCCAAACTTTTTCAGTATAACCTAATTATATTTGGCCTTATCGACCAGAGGTTGTTAATTATGACACAAACTAGCGAAACCGTTACCTATTCTCTCGAATCTGTCCTAACAAGGATCGAGAGTAAAATCGACAATCTCCAAAGAGATGTTAATCAAAAATTTGACAGTCTCCAAAGAGATATGGATCAGAAAATTGACAATCTCCAAAGAGATGTTAATCAGAAAATTGACAGTCTCCAAAGAGATATGGATCAAAAATTTGACAGTCTCCAAAGAGATATGGATCAAAAATTTGACAGTCTCCAAAGAGATATGGATCAAAAATTTGACAGTCTTCAAAAAGACGTTAATGATTTAAAGGTGGAAGTCACAGAAACCAAGGGAGATATTAAAACTCTTGACCAGAAAGTCGAAAGAATAGATAAACGACTGGAAAAAGTTGAAGATAGTTATGCAATCCTAGTTAAAGATATTGCGGACTTAAAAGGGTTTAAATCCCTGATTATCCCCATGGTCGTAGCTTTTTT
The DNA here is from genome assembly GCF_007095705.1 of Microcystis sp. Msp_OC_L_20101000_S702. Lineage (NCBI taxonomy): Bacteria > Bacillati > Cyanobacteriota > Cyanophyceae > Chroococcales > Microcystaceae > Microcystis > Microcystis sp. Msp_OC_L_20101000_S702. The sequence goes on along the minus strand of NZ_SFBO01000123.1, from coordinate 291 downwards.
AAGTGCCGTGGTAACTTTAGGATTGCGCGGCTTTTTTCTTGGTAATAAACCTTAATTTTTTATGTCAAGAAAGTAGTTATTTGTAAGAGGTTGTTAATTATGACACAAACTGGCGAAACCGTTACCTATTCTCTCGAATCTGTCCTGAAAGAAATTAAAGATAGCATTAAAGAGGGCCAATTCAAGTCTGAATTGCATCACTGTCTGATCTACCTTTATAGAATACCTCATTCGGGGTACGATAGTCAAGACATTTTCGAGGACGATTGTTAATCAAGTTTACGGCTCTTT